>JACIWW010000011.1 GCA_014360905.1 Chloroflexota bacterium | reverse complement strand
CGCCCCCACTTTGGCGTGGGCATGGAGCAAAAGCCTCCTTTGGCCGTCTTGCGCCATTTGGGGTATACTGGGGATGAGCATATCGCCTTGCTACCACCTATCCTGCTCGACCCAATTAGTACCGAACTGCTGCTCGCTTGTGACAAAGAGGCTGGTAACGATCTATTGGCCACTTACATAAGTAAGGAGTGAGGAGTGGGCGTGTTCCGTATCTCATGGTCCGTTCTTCACTCATTACTCGTCACTTATTGTTTATAACTGCTCCTTCACGCGCTCTGCTGCTTCCCTGGTCATGCCTTTCACGGCGGCCAATTCCTCCACCGATGCCTCGCGGATTGCTTCCAGCGAGCCAAAGTGCTTCAGCAATGCTTGGCGTCGCTTGGGCCCAACGCCTGGGATCTCATCCAGGGTGGAAGCCAGCCCACTCTGCTCGCGCAACCGTCGGTGATAACCGATGGCGAATCGGTGTGCCTCGTCGCGCACTCGCTGCAGTAGATACAGCGCCTCTGAATCGCGAGGCAGCAAGATAGGATCGGAACGGCCGGGCACAAACACCTCCTCCCGCTGTTTGGCCAGCCCAATAGCCGGGATGTGCTCCACACCCATCTCGCCCATAACTTCTAGCGCTGCGCTCAATTGCCCCTTGCCTCCATCCACGATCACCAAATCCGGCATCACACCCCAGCCACCCTGCTCACTGTCAGAAACCAAGCTCTGCTCCAAAGCCTGGCTTCTTGCTCGCTTAAACCGCCTCCGCAGCACTTCTTGCAACATGGCATAGTCATCCGCTCCGCTTACGGTCTTGATGCGGAAACGGCGGTACTCGCTCTTGCGTGGCACCCCCTTGACAAAGACCACCATGCTGCCCGTGGCGGACGTACCGTGAATATTGGAGATGTCGTAGCATTCGATGCGCGTAGGTGCCTGAGCCAGATTGAGGTACTTTTGCAACTCATCCAGCGCTGTGACTTGACGTGCTTGGTCAGCTGCCCACTGCGCTCGCAAATGCGCCAAGGTCTCTGCGGCGTTCTCGGCCGCCATCTGTACTAACTCGCGTCCTTTGCCACGTCGTGGCACGCGAATTGCCACCTTCGTGCCGCGCTTCTGACGTAACCACTCCTCAATTACCCGCGCCTCATCAATTCTTTGCTGCAAGAGGATTGCAGGGGGAATATAGGCTGCTTCGTCATAGAATTGCTTCACAAATGAACTCATGATCTCCGGGTCATCCTCATCCTGCGTACCGGTCAGGACAAAGTATTCTCGCCCAATCAATTTGCCACTGCGGATGAAAAAGACCTGCACGCAAGCCTGGCCATCCTCACGCGCAAAGGCAATTACATCCTCGTCGCTTTGAGTTGAAGATACGATCTTCTGCCGCTCGATGACCCTTTGCAAGGCCTGCACTTGGTCGCGCAAAGTTGCTGCACGTTCAAAATCCAGTGCCTCCGCCGCCTTGGTCATTTCTTGCTGCAACTCGTGGACAATGCGCTCCTGCTTGCCTTCCAGGAAGAGGATGATCTGCTCGATCAGCGCGCGATAATCCTCGCGCGAGATTGCCCCAATGCATGGGCCGGCACAGCGGCCAATGTGGTAGTACAGGCAGGCACGCTGGTCATTGCCCGTTATCTCGCGTTTGCAAGTTAGATAGGGAAAGAGCTTGCGCAGCAGATCCATGGTCTGGTGCACTGCTTTGGATGAGGTATAAGGCCCAAAGTAACGTGCACCATCGTTCTGCATGTGCCGCACGGTGTAAACGCGTGGAAAAGCCTCTTGCAGGCTGATTTTGATGTAGGGGTAACGCTTGTCATCCTTGAGCCGCACATTGTAGCGCGGGCGGTACTTCTTGATGAGGTTGCACTCTAGGATGAGCGCTTCTAACTCAGAGCCGGTGACGATGAACTCGAAATCTGCAATGTGATCCACCAGGCGGCGTATCTTTGGGGTCTGGCTATCGAGGCCATGGAAATAAGAACGCACGCGGTTACGCAGATGGACCGCTTTGCCCACGTAGATGACTTGGCCTGTGGCATCCTTCATCAAGTATACGCCCGGCTTGGCCGGTAAGGCATTCAGACGTTCATGCAGTTGTGACTGCTCCATGATATCTCCCATATGGCCAGACAGGAATTCGGCGCAATAAAACAGACCTCATTCAACCTGTACTCTCTTTTACTGCTATCTGCATACAAATTATAGCATGAGTAGGCAATAGTAGGTACACTTCTGGTGACATTCAGAAACTGCTGGTCTTAATCTAGTCTTTGTAGACTCGGCAGTGCAAGATGCTGTACCAGAGTTGCCCTCCTGGTGGCTTTTATGCTATAATAGTTATGCCTTGCCATCGGCATCTTGGCAACCTCCATGCACATTCTCCAGCAGTGATGCTGCTGGTCAGCTTCATATGCTCCGTGCCTGAAGCACAGCATCCCATTCTTAGGTGCGAGGCAAAAGGCCTGTAGCGCAAGCCCGATGGCCTTTTACGTTATATTATTTGATTCGACTCGACACAGAAAGGTGGAAAGAAAACATCGTGGATACTCGCAGTCTAATCGCGGGAGCCTTGGGAATCTTGCTCGCGCTTGATGTGCATGAATGTTTTCATGCCTGGGTTGCCGACCGTCTGGGCGATCCGACAGCCCGATATATGGGACGAATATCGCTCAATCCGCTGGTACACCTAGACCCATTGGGTACTATGATGATGTTGCTTGCCGCATTCTCTGGTCGTGGCATTGGCTGGGGCAAACCAGTGCCAGTAAACCCACGCAACCTGCGCTATGGGCCGCGCGTTGGCATGGGCATCGTGTCCTTTGCTGGCCCCTTTGCCAACTTGCTCACTGCCACGCTTATTGCCCTGCCGCTCCGTTTGCGTCTGCCATTGCCAGGCGCATTGCCTTTCCTACTCGTGAATGTGATGTTCATCAACATTGGTTTGGCGATCTTTAACCTGATTCCCTTGCCGCCGTTGGATGGATACGGTGTCCTGCAAGGCATTTTGGCCAGCATACGCGGACCAACAAGCTATCGGCTATCTCGAAGCTTAACGGTTCTGGAACAGCAGGGCCCTTTTCTCCTGCTTCTATTGATCCTGTCCAGTCAATTCCTGGGACTGAATCTTCTATGGCGTTTTATGGACCCGCTGGTGATGTTCTTTGCCAGGCTCATATTGGGTGTGTGATCTTGCGCCTAGGCTACCGTATCCAACAGTTTTGGGCTGCTCTGGGCTTGTTCCAGGCGCCCGTGGCAGCAACTGAACCGAGCACGTACCTGAACGAAACACAAATGGCACTCTTTCGGAGCATGTCCGCTTCGGAACAAAGGCATGCCCTGTCCGTGTTGTATACACTGCAGAGGGCAGGCTATACTGGAGCTGAGTTGGCACAAGCGGCACTGCTTCACGATGTAGGGAAGGTAGGAGGACGCATCAAACTCTGGCATCGGGTCGCAGCCGTCTTGCTGCAAGCCATATACCCCGCATTGCTACACCGCCTTGCAGTGGACGACCCAAGCAGTTGGTGCTATCCTTTTTTTGCGCAACTGCACCACGCACAGCGCGGCGCAGAGATGGCAGCACAAGCAGGAACACATCCGCTGGCGGTAGCTTTGATTCACTGGCATCACACACCACCAGGTAAAAGCGACCTGGACGCTGGTGGACAGGCTTTGCTCGCAGCTTTGATAGCAGCAGATGAAACAAACTAGTCAGATTCGCGATAAGGCATCGAGGCAGAAGCCTCGTGCCCTGTAATGATGAGAGGAGAACATGATGTCCTTTAGAACAACACTTGTTGGATTAGGACTGGTTGGTAGCTCCCTAGGGCTAGCCCTTAAGGGGACCGGTGCTGACCTAGAAATCATTGGCCACGACAAAGACAGCGACGCAGCCAGGCGTGCTTATAAGAGCGGCTGCGTGGATCGCACCGAGTGGAATTTGATCAATGCTTGCGAAGGAGCGGACTTGATCATCATCAGCACGCCATTGGCCGATGTCAAAAGCACTTTGGCAGCCATTGCACAGGACGTCAAACCAGGCTGTGTCATCACCGATACGGCCAGCCTCAAAGTGCCCGTGCTGGATTGGGCGCGCGAATCCTTGCCCAGCACCGTTCATTTCGTTGGCGGACACCCTATCATTAATAAAAGGGATTCCGAACCCACAGTACCTACCGCCGATTTGTTTACCGGCAGTGTCTATTGCCTGACGCCTAGCACGAGCACGCCTCCAGAAGCCTTGCAGAAAGTTTCGGACCTGGCTGAGGCTGTAGGAGCCAGACCATATTACATGGATGCTGCCGAACACGATGGTTTGATTGCTGCAGTGGAGCAATTGCCCCTTCTTATGGCGCTTGCTTTGCAGACCACTGCCGGCCAGAGCCCAGCCCACAGGGAAATGAGACAGTTATCCGGTATAGATTTCGCCAGCGTCACACGATTGCTGGCTGGCGATGCAGAAGGGCTGGCCGAGCTATGCACATTGAACGCGGTTAACCTTGCCCGCTGGCTCGATGTGATCCTTCCACAACTCTCTGTCCTTCGTGATCTTGTCGCTAATAAAGATGATACAGCGCTTCAGAAATCTTTTGCGAGTGCCCTAGAGGCTCATGCAGGTTGGACACGCAAGGGAGAAGAGGGCGAACCAACCGATTACGATGATTTTAGTATGGCGCGCACGATATTCGGCGGGGCCTTCAAGCCCCCAAAATAGAAACCCATATATTGTGAAGAGCAAAGCATGACGCGGAAAACATACAAAGTGCTGATGATCGCACCCACTTCCTTCTTTGCGGACTATGGCTGCCATGTGCGCATCCGAGAAGAAGCCCTCGTTCTACGGCAAATGGGCAATCAGGTAACCATTTGTACGTACCACAATGGGCGCGATGTTGCTGGTCTGGACATTCGCCGCACCATGCCTATTCCATGGCGCACAAACTATGAGGTTGGATCTTCAAGGCATAAGATTGGCTTTGATGTCTTGCTAGGGTGGACAGCGCTTTCCGTAGCTCTGCAGATCAAACCCGACGTCATTCACGGGCACTTGCACGAAGGTGCCCTAATTGGCTACCCATTGAGCAAGCTGTTGGGCGTGCCACTTGTCTTTGATTTCCAGGGAAGCATGACCAGTGAAATGATAGACCATCGTTTCTTGAATCCAAAGGGGCCATTCTATCGTCCGGCCCGTTGGTTGGAGGAACAGATCGTGAAACTGCCTTCCGCCATCATCACTAGTTCATGCCATGCGGCGAGTCTGCTGATGAATGACTTCCACTGTCCGGCAGACAAGATTATTGCTATTCCAGATTGCGTCAATACTGATTTCTTCTCGCCTAGCCAATCCAGAGAGGCATTACACGCGCTAAAAACCAGCTTGGGCATTCCACACGAGCGACAGGTTGTGGTTTACTTGGGATTGCTGGCCGAGTGGCAAGGCACAGGCTTGCTTTTGCAAGCAGCGTCTAAATTGATTCCCCGCCGGCCCAATGTGCATTTCTTAATCATGGGTTTCCCGTCCGTGGATATTTATCGTGCGCAAGCGCAGCAACTTGGGCTGGAGGACCACGTTACGTTCACCGGCAAAATTCCCTACGAACAAGCCCCAAGCTTCCTATCCGTAGGCGATGTAGCAGTAGCTCCTAAGATTTCGAGCACAGAAGGCAGTGGCAAATTGCTGAATTATATGGCGATGGGCCTGCCTGTTGTGTCCTTCGACGTGCCCGTCAGCCGGGAGTATTTGGATAGCCTAGGCACTTATGCCTGTCCAGGCGATGCTACTTCTCTGGCCGAAGCCTTGGAAGATTTGCTTGCAGACCGGGAACGATCCAAGATGCTGGGACAACACCTGCGCCAGCGTGCTATTGAACGTTATACCTGGCTCGAGGCTGGCCAACGGATCATGGACGTGTATGACCGGGTTAGTGCCAAGTGATATCTAGCGCACGAGCGCGTATCCCAAATTCGTGACTTTTGCGGAGGTACGGTGTCGATGACAGGCGTGCAGATTCATCCAACAGCTGAGGTTTCACCTCAGGCTCAAATCGGCGAGGGCACAAAAATCTGGCACCAGGCTCAAGTTAGAGAAGGCGCTCGGATTGGACGGTCTTGTATCATTGGTAAGGGTGTTTACATAGACTTCGATGTGGTAATTGGCGACCGGGTCAAGATACAAAACGGTGCATCTATTTACCATGGAGTGACAATTGAGGATGGTGTTTTCATTGGCCCGCATGCCTGCTTGACTAATGACAAGTTTCCACGAGCCATCACTCCGGAGGGACAATTAAAACGCGATGCAGACTGGGAGGTAGGCAAGATCCTTATCCAGCACGGCGCTTCCATTGGGGCTGGAGTGATCATCCTCCCCGGAGTCACCATTGGCCGTTTTGCCATGGTGGGAGCCGGCGCAGTCGTAACTGCAGATGTCGTGGCACATGGCTTGGTCGTGGGCAACCCAGCCCGGCTTGTTGGTTTTGTCTGTCAATGCGGCCATAGGCTTGTGCAAGCAAGCAGTACAGAACAACAGGGCAAAACGAGATATCTCTTTTGCCCTGTGTGTGGACGCGAGTATACTTTTCCTGCCTAGAAGATGACTTTCCTGGAGGTTACAACATGCCCATTCGCTTCGGGACCGATGGCTGGCGAGCGGTAATCAGCGATGAGTTCACATTTGAAAACGTGCGCCATGTAGCACTGGCCATCGCCGACTATGTATTGGAGACAAGAGAGGATTCGCGAGCCCCTTTGGTAATAGGTTTTGATACCCGATTCCTCTCCGACCGCTACGCACGTGAAGTAGCGCGGGTCCTTGCTGATGCAGGACTGACCGTTTACCTGAGCAAATCGGATTGTCCCACACCCGCACTGGCTTATGCCATCCGGCATCTAGGGGCATTGGGTGGTGTGATGATCACCGCTAGCCACAATCCACCACGCTATAACGGGATCAAGTTCAAAGCACAGCATACTGGCCCAGCTCTGCCCGATGAAACGCGTAGGATAGAAGAAATACTCGAACGAAACCTAGCCGATGGTCGGGTGCCTACGACAACGAAGTGGGCTATCGCCAATTCCGACACAGATTATCCAGGCATTTTGCGTTTTGATCCGATGCCACCTTATCTGGCCCACCTGCGTACACTCGTTGACTTCCAAGCGATCTCCGCATCGCGCCTACGCGTGGTGGTGGATCCAATGTACGGCGCAGGACGAGGCTACATCGCTTCTTTTCTGCGCGAAGCCGGCTGTGAAGTAACAGAGCTCCATGGTGTGATGAACCCTGGCTTTGGCGGTATCCATCCCGAACCTATTGAGAGAAACCTGAACGATCTAGTTATCACCATGCGCAGCGGGCAATACGATCTTGGGTTAGCCACCGATGGCGATGCCGATCGCATTGGCGCTGTGGACGCGCAGGGCCATTTCGTTGACCCCCATCGCATCTTCTCCCTGATACTGCGCCATCTTGTGGAGGAAAAGCACGGGCGAGGAGCAGTGGTCAAAACTGTCTCGACCACGCAATTGCTCAACAAACTCTCTCAGCACTATGGTCTGCCCTTGTACGAAACCCCTGTTGGCTTCAACCACATTTGCGCTCTGATGCTCAAAGAAGATGTGTTGATGGGCGGCGAAGAGAGCGGGGGCATGACCATCAAAGGGCACGTTCTGGACGGCGATGGTATTCTGATGGGTTTACTGCTGACCGAATTGCTTGCATATCAGCACAAGCCTTTGCATCAGGTCATCGCAGAATTGATGGATGAATTCGGCCATTTTTACTATGGACGCAATGATGTACACACACAAACTTTCGATAAAAGGGAACTAACGCAGAGGCTAACCGCAGAAGCTCCAGAGAGAATTTTGCACCACAAAGTAGTACAAGTAAACAACAGCGATGGAGTAAAATACCTTCTGGATGATGATAGCTGGCTCTTGATCCGTCCCTCTGGGACCGAACCCCTCTTACGCATTTACGCTGAGGCTCGGAATCGTCAAGAAGTACAGGCGTTGCTTGCAGTGGGTGCGGGTTTGGCAAACATGTGAAAGTATTAGGTAGTGTGGGTTAGGCAGATTATTGGTAACGCTCCAATAATCATTGTTTGCAAAAGGGTAAAGGACTGAGATATGTCAGGATTTACTCACCTGCACGTGCACACAGAATACTCCCTGCTCGATGGCATGTGCAAGATCAAGGACCTCGTTGCGTATGCCAAAGAACTAGGCATGGAAGCGCTGGCGATCACGGATCACGGTGCAATGTATGGTGTCATGGAATTCTATCAGGAGGCACAGCAGGCCGGCATCAAACCAATCATTGGCTGCGAAGTATACCTGGCGCCAAAGAGCAGGTTCAAGCACACTCCGCGTACAGAGGCCCAGACATTTCACCTCATTCTCCTGGTCAAGAATGAAACGGGCTACAAGAACCTAATCCAGTTGACGACCAAAGCCCACCTAGAAGGTTTTTACTACAAACCTCGCGTCGACAAAGAGCTTTTACAGCGACACAGCGCTGGACTGATTGCTCTGTCTGCTTGCGGATCAGGCGAAATCCCCAGGCTGATCCAGGAAGGCCAAATAGATGCAGCACGGGAGGCCATACGTTGGTATCAAAACACCTTTGGCCCGCAAAACTTTTATCTCGAATTGCAACGCCATGTCGCCATGCCGGAGATGGAGGCGACAAACCGGGCATTGTTGGCGCTTGGCCGTGAGCTCGGAGTTGATTGTGTTGCTACAAATGATGTCCACTACATACGCCAAGATGACGCCGCTGCCCATGAGGTATTGCTGTGCATTCAGACCGGTACAACGATGGATGACCCTGATCGCCTGCGCATGGGCAGCGACGATTTCTACTTGAGAAGTGAGCAGGAAATGGCTGACCTGTTCGCCGACGTGCCCGAAGCTCTGGCCAACACCAGCCGCATCGTAGCGGAGTGTGCATTCGAGCTCAAGAATGAAGGCTTTCATTTGCCACCTTTTGAGGTACCGCAGGGTTATACAGCCCATACCTATCTCGCCCACCTTTGCCAAGAAGGTTTTCGGCAACGCTATCCATTGATCACCCCAGAATTGCGTGCCCGGCTCGATCACGAATTGAAAATCATCCATGACATGAACTTTGACGTCTATTTCTTGATCGTTTGGGATCTGATAAGGTTTGCCAGAAGCCGGGATATCCCTTGGAACGTACGCGGTTCGGCTGCTGCTAGCATCGTGGCCTATTCGCTGGGTTTGACCAATTTGGAACCACTCCGTCATGGCCTCATTTTTGAGCGTTTCCTCAACCCTGGTCGGATCAACATGCCAGATATTGACTTGGACTTTCCGGATGATCGCCGCAACGAGATGATCGAGTACGTTATCGGCAAATATGGCAGCGACCAGGTGGCGCAAATTATCACTTTCGGCACCATGGCAGCACGCGCAGCCATCCACCATGTAGGTCGTGCATTGGGCCTTCCACCAGGGGAGGTAGTTCGCCTGGCCAAACTGGTGCCTGCCGGCCAAAAGGTCAAAATACAGGATGCCCTGGAATCTTCCCCCGAGTTGCGCGCCATGTACGAGCAGGATGACTACATACGCAACCTGATTGACAAAGCCCGTCAGCTCGAAGGAGTTTCGCATCATGTCTCCACCCATGCCGCGGGCGTGGTCATTGCAGACAAGCCGTTGGCTGAATATGTCCCTGTGCAACACATTCCCAAGGGCAAAGAAATTATCACCCAGTATCCAATGGGAGCTCTCGAAGACATCGGCCTATTGAAGATAGACTTCCTTGGCCTCTCCACCCTGACGATTATGCGCCGCGCGGTCGAATTGATCAATGCACGTCACGGCACTGCCTTGCGTCTGGACAATATCCCCACGGATGATCCGGCTATCTATGAGTTGCTCTCTACAGGCAACGTCATTGGGCTGTTCCAGGTTGAAGGTGCGGGAATGCGCCGGGTGCTGCAGGAGTTGCAACCTTCCAATTTTGAGGACGTAGTGGCGCTCCTCTCCCTCTACCGACCTGGCCCCATGCAGTTCATAGATAGTTACGTCGCCCGCAAACATGGGCGAGAGAAAGTCGAATACATCCATCCCAGTTTGGAGCCCATCCTGCGCGATACGTACGGCATCATCCTTTATCAAGAGCAAATTATCCGTATTGCGACAGATATTGCTGGCTACAGCAGCGCCGAAGCAGATCTAATGCGCCGTGCTGTGGGCAAGAAGAAGGAGAAAGAACTCAAGGAGCAACGGGATAAATTTGTGCGGGGTGCTATGGAGCGTGGCTTGCCTAGAGACAAAGCCGAAGAAATCTTTGCGGCTATTGAATACTTTGCCAACTATGGTTTCAATAAGGCTCACAGCGCAGCTTACGCAGTGATCACTTGCCAGACGGCTTATCTCAAGGCACATTATCCTGTTGAGTACATGACTGCTCTGCTTTCAGTCGAACGCAATAATACCGATAAGATCGCAGCCCTTGTTGCAGAATGCCGCCGGCTCGGAATCCAGGTGCTTCCCCCCGATATAAATCGCAGCGATCTTGACTTTGCAATAGAAGATTTATCTGCCCCGAAGGAGCCGGTAAAGGATCGCACTGTACTTTGGCGTGCGGCAATCCGCTTTGGTTTGGGCGCTATCAAGAATGTAGGTGAAGGACCGGTGCTGACCATCTTGCAGGCTCGCGCCGCGCATGGTCCTTTCACCAGTGTGGCCGATTTCTGTCGGCGTGTAGATTTGCGGCAGATCAATAAGCGTGCTCTAGAAAGTCTCATTAAAGTCGGAGCTTTAGATTCTTTGGCTGAAAGACCTAGATTGCTGGCTATCATGGACCGTATGCTGGGGTTGAGCCATCTGCACCACCAGGCCAGCGCCGTTGGGCAACTGGCTTTTGATGCCCTTTATGCGCGTTCCTCGAGCGACGCCGATTTGATGGCGGATCAAGTTTTTGTCCCGCCCATTGCGCAAAAAGAAATGCTCGCCTGGGAAAAAGAACTCCTAGGAGTCTATATGTCAGACCACCCCCTGCAACACTTGGCGCAAGATTCCTGGGATACTCGCTCAGACAAGCATTACACGCCACTTGATCAGATTGATGAATCGCTCAAAGGCCATACAGTAATGGTTGCAGGGAGAGTGCTCAGAGCTCGCTCGACCATGACGCGCAAGGGCGAAGAAATGGCCTTTGTAGAATTGGAAGACTTGAGTGGTAGCATAGATGTGGTGCTCTTCCCCAAGACCCACAAGCAATGTAAAGAATTGTTGGTAGAAGGCCAATTGCTCGTGGTGGAGGGCAAGGTAGATGTACGCGACGGCAAGGTCCAGCTTGTTGGGGACATAGTGCAGGATTACGCACTGGCAAACGCCGGCAAAAGCAAGGAAATGCCCCGGGTGCATTTGCTTGAGATCAACCTCCGCTGCAGTGGCAATCGCGACCACGATGTGCAACTGTTGAGAAAAGTGTACAAGATCCTCGAAGAACACCCTGGCCAAGACCATTTTCGCTTCAACATCATCAGTGAGCAGGGACGCGTACAGTTGGAATTCCCGAATGTGACCACGAATTTTGTGCCGGAACTGGAGATGCTGCTCAAGGAAACCCTGGGCGAGAATGCGCTTTACGTGCAAAGGATAGAGGCATGAGCGATCGACAAGCGCTGCGTAAGGTCATCGGGACGTTGCTGGCCATTGCCCTGGTTATCCTGCTCATCAGGCTCTCCATTTCTTTATACGCACCAGAGAAACAGCCCCCCAGTATAGCCATCTGGAAACAAACAAGGGGACCAAGTGGGGGCAAGATCAACGCCCTATTGCTCAATGAGCAGAACCCTAGCGTGATCTATGCAGCTACGGATGGCGGCATCTATACCAGCCGGGATGGTGGGGGCACATGGCAATGCACCAGTGCAGGGTTACCTGCTGGACAGGAAGTCACGACGCTAGCCATGGCCCAAACTACTCCACAGACCCTCTATGCTGGTACCTTCAATGGTGTGTATCGCAGCATGGATGACGGACAGACTTGGCTACCAGCTACCTCAGGTCTGACACATAGCCCGGTTTTCTCCTTAGTAGTAGACCCCCAGGACAGCTCGATCATTTATGCAGGTACAGAGAAACAGGTATTCAAAAGTCTAGATGCGGGGAATACATGGAGCGCGAGCAGCGAAGGGCTACCCGAAGAGACCATATGGGCATTAGCAATAGATCGCACCTCTCCGAACATCCTATACGTAGGCACGGATAGCGGCGTGTTCAAAAGCACGGATCAGGGAATCCATTGGCAAAGAGCTAGCGCTGACATGCCTGACAATTTGCGCGTACAGACCCTAGTGATCGATCCTGTGGTATCGAGCATCCTCTATGCTGCTACGGAATCTGGCGTTTACCGTAGCAACAACGGTGCAGCGACTTGGCAGGCTGCCACCGGGGGGATTGGCGAGATGATCGTTCATTCCTTGGTAATTGACCCGAATAATCCGCGCACTTTATATGCTGCAGTGGGCATGCAAGGTGTCTGGAGAAGCATAAACAGTGGTGAAAGCTGGGAACCAGTGACTGGCAATATCAATGAATTGGTCTTGGCACTGGCTATCCATCCTTTGCATTCTCAGGTGCTTTATGCAGGCACAGGACGCGGCGTGTACTACACCGGTACAGGCGGCCAGCACTGGGAGCCCAGAAACGAGGGCTTGATCAGCACCAATGTACTGTCTCTGGTGGCAGTTCCAGAACGTCCAGGACATTTCTATGCGCTCACAGGGCTGGATGTATTTAAAACGACAGACGATGGCAACACCTGGGTCTCAGTAACTCGAGGACTTGCTCGTCCTAATGTTTTAGCTCTGGCTGTGGATCCAGATTTTCCCGACACTCTATATGCAGGCACATGGTATAGCGAGATCTATCGCAGTGCTGACGGAGGCCAAACTTGGTGGCTGGTGAATGGTGGCCTGGCGCGCGATGCGCCAATTAGTGCGCTGGTAGTACATCGCCCAGCCAAGCTCCATGGGAATCAGTCCTCAGGCGTACTTTATGCAGGGACCAACGGAGCTGGCGTATTCTACAGCGAGGATGGTGGCATCCATTGGACGAATGCGAACAATGGATTGGAAAATCTCTATGTGCAAACCCTTGCCCTTGCACCAACTGAAGGAGGAACTCTCTATGCTGGAACAGGCAAAGGGCTTTACCGTTTAAAACTAACTAGCACTTCTGAGCCTAGTAGCTCTCGTTGGGAGGTAATACACAACAGACTAGCCCAGGATGAAGTGCATAGCATTGTAGTTGATGAGCGTTCCCCGAATGTGATCTATGTTGCAACGGCTACCGGTATTGGTGAAGTTTACTGCTCGATAGACGGGGGGAACACTTGGACTGCCATTGGCAGAGGATCTTTGCCGACGAATATCAAGATCCAAGCTCTTGCGCTCAACCCCTACCGTGGTAAACCGCGCATTTTATATGCTAGTACGGATGGGGGCATATTCCGCAGTGACGATGGGGGCTTTAATTGGTGCGCCATTAACGAAGGCCTACCAGCCCGTGCCAACGTATTGGCACTGCTCGTAGATGCCAAGCGTTCCTATTTATACGCCAGCATCAAGAACAATGGCATCTACAGCAGTGTAGATAAAGGCCTGAGCCCTGCCATCTGGCGCCTTGTTGTGGCAGGGATGATGGGTACAGCAGCCCTCGCTCTGATCCTGCTCACGGTTCAGTGGCATATTCAGTCTTCGCGGCAAGCGCAAGACCAGCTTTTCGAACGCAACTGGCCTTTATGGCGAGAAGAGATTGAACGTGTCTTACGAGACAAAAATGTGGTCAACATGGAAGCGCTGACCCATGTGCCAGGCATCTTTAAGCTTCGCGCCATGCAACAATATATGCAGGAACATGGGGATGATAACCTAGTGCTGCGCTTAAATCCACCTGTGCTAGAGCCAACCAATGCCATGCAGGTGGGAAACTTTTTGCGTAACTGGCGCGCAGCACAAAAGAGAACGAAGAGTGCAATTGCCTTCAAGCCTATGGTCTCGCGCATCACCGATCAACTTTGTCAGTTGCTCGGATTCACCCTTCTGGAAACCCGTTCTTACAAAGACTTTCATGCCTATGTCATCAAGGCACCAGCTTTGCGTCTGAAGATGCCTCCCATGTTCCCCATCATCTTCCTGCAAAAGCCCAGTCTCACCGAGCAGGATATCCATGATCTGCATGATTTGTTAGGTATCCTCAACATATCCAGTTATCTCGCCTTGCTTGTGCTTCCAGACAGCGGCACTGGACAAGAATTGACCACAACTAAGGCGCTCTTCAAGAAGTTGACCCGCGGCACAGCCCATGATTTTATCGTGATGGATTTTGATGACTTGTATCGCATCTTCGTGGCCAAGAATCCAGAGAAGAGATTTATCCGTATCTTGCTTGCTCAGATAGATCTGACGGTTGTATCACCTTATGTGATATCGGGACCTGTGCCTGAAAACATGTTCTTCGGTCGAGACTATGAATTAAAAACCATCACGCGCATGATCAAAGACAACAACTTTGCCATTGTAGGTGGACGGAAGATTGGCAAAACCTCCATTCTAAACAAACTCCACCGCTCCTTCACCGACGCGCCTGATACCTACTCTTTGTACCTGGACTGCCAGGCAGTACAAGATTATCAAGATCTCGGCAATATTGTGGAGACCCTGTGGCAGGTTGTCTTGCCCGACTGCTCGCCGGAGGCGCTGATGCGCATGATCGTTCGCATGAAACGAGAGCAGGAAGACCGGCTTATTGTCATACTGATGGATGAGGTAGATGCACTCCTCCAACATGATGCCTTGAATCAGGAGCGACTTTTCAAGGTGTTCCGAGCTCTTGCCCAAGAGCATCAGTGTCGCTTCATACTTTGTGGTGGCAAGGTTCTCCATGCGCGCTTGCATGACCCGAATTCTGCGCTTTTCAATTTCTGTAACGTGCTTCGCTTAAGTAATCTGAGCCCTCGGGACACAGGTCGTATCGTCATGGAGCCCATGCAAGAAATGGGGATCGGTTTCGAAGATGCCAGCAAGCTGGTCCAAGCAGTGATCAATTTGTCAGCTTGCCATCCTAACCTCGTGCAGTATATTTGTCAGGAACTGATTGTGCGCATCAATGCCCGAGGCGATCGCTTCATTACCCTGTCAGAATTGGAGGCAATTGGGAACTCGAGGCAGTTCAACGAATATCTTATCGAAGTAATGTGGGGCAACACGACTGCTCTGGAACGCCTGATTACGTTGCTCATCATGGTGGATACACCGCATGCTACCTGCGCTGAAATTGAAGCCGCCTTGCACGCACGAGGTGTGCAGGTTCCATCGGCCGCAGTGGAACAAGCATTGGACACCCTAGTCCTCTATTCGATTCTAAATAGGGAAGGACCGGAATACTGCTTTACTGCTCCTGCGTTTCCATCTATTGTTGCCGCTACGCAAGACATGGATTCTTTAGTGGAGAGAACAATCCAATACTTGAGCGCTGAGGCAATTGCAACTTAGCTGATGGGAGGGACTTACATGGATTACCAGAACATTCTCGTGACGCGCGAAGAGGATATTGCTATCATTACCTTTAACCGACCTCAGGTGCTCAATGCACTGAACCACGCTACGATGGCCGAACTGTCAGCAGCCATTGATGAACTAGCACATGACGAGGACATACGGTGTATTATCCTGACCGGGGCTGGGGAAAAAGCCTTCGTCGCCGGAGCCGATATCAACGAATTGCGAGCTATCGGCAGTGGTGCGCAAGGAGCTGAATTTGCAGCCCAAGGCCAGAGCATTCTGTTCAAGATCGAAAATCTCAGCAAACCCGTCATCGCTGCGATCAATGGCTACGCGCTGGGTGGTGGATGTGAGCTGGCTATGGCCTGTGACATCCGCATAGCAGCAGATACGGCCAAACTTGGACAACCCGAGATCAATTTGGGCATTATACCAGGCTATGGTGGCACGCAAAGGCTACCCAGATTAGTGGGTAAGGGGTATGCAAAGTGGCTAATCCTCAGTGGCGATATGATTTCCGCACAAGAGGCTTTGCGCATTGGTCTGGTCGAGTTGGTCGTCCCGGCAGCAGAACTAATGACAAGAGCACGGGAACTAGCTCATAAGCTCGCACGCAAGGCCCCGGTGGCGGTTGCTCTAGCCAAAATGAGCATCAATGTGGGACTGGGGACGGATCTGGTCACGGGCTGTGCGTTCGAAGCCAGCCAGTTTGGATTGGTGTGCGCCACCGAGGATCGGGTTGAGGGAACCACAGCCTTTCTAGAGAAGCGCCCAGCACAATTCAAAGGGAAATGACCCTTTAGCATGGAATGGAGCCCGATGCAACACACGCCAAAAGGCCAGCGGGTTCTGATCAATGGCATGTTCATGTTGGTGCTGTGGCTCGCATTGATCTTGCGTCTGTACCGCATCGAAGCGCAAAGCCTGTGGAACGATGAGGGCACAAGTGTTGCTCTTGCCGCGCGAGACCTGGCAGCCATTACTAGAGGTGCGGCTAACGACATTCATCCACCGCTGTATTACTATATCCTCCATTTCTGGATGGCATTTGTTGGCCACAGTGAACTCGCCGTGCGTTCCTTGTCCGCACTGCTAGGAACAGCACTAGTGCTGATGACGTTTGTCCTCGCCCGTTTCATCGCCGGTGATGTGCCCGCCTTGATCGCCACGCTGTTCGCAGCTTTATCCCCATTCGCAATCTACTACTCCCAAGAAACTCGAATGTACATCCTCTGTGCTCTTCTGGCAGCCTTATCCGTACATGCCTGGGTGCTGCTTTTGTCGAAATGGCAAAATGCTGGTGAAAAAGCTTCCAGGTCCTCTACTCTCGCCGCTTTTCTTTACATCTTGGCGTCTATTCTGCTTCTGTATACTCACTATTTTGCAGCCACGATGCTCATTGTGCAGAACCTCGCTTTCCTATGGTGGCTGCTGACCACGCGCTTGCCAGTCACTATGCGACGCTTATCAGTTGTGTTACGCTGGACTGCTATACAGATTACCATTGCAGCTGCATACCTGCCGTGGTTGGTTCTAGCCAGAGAGCAATTGCGTGTGTGGCCGGCTATCAGTGAACCTCTGTCGCTGAGAACTCTGTTGGGGGACCTCTTGTGTGTTTTCAGCCTAGGTTTGTCTACCAGACTGTGTCCACCTGCTGTCCTAGCCGGTTTTGGGCTATTGCTGTTAGCGGGCGTGCTGGCTTTACGACCTCATCGCAAGCAAGGTCTGCAACCTCAGGCAGGCTCCACTTCCTATGTCCTTTTCTTGCTGTACCTCTTCGTGCCCATTGGCATCATGTACCTGCTTTCACTGCAACGGCCCATGTACAATCCAAAATTCCTGCTACTATGCATCGTCCCCTTCCACTTGTTTTTGGCAAATGGTGCTCGTTGGTTGGCTGACGTTGCGAGCCGCTTCTGGCTATTTGCCATAGCGAAAGGTGGTGGCGATAGGACCAAACCCGGTGGTCAGACTGGCCGCTGGCTGCGCTACATCTTTTTGCTATCCATCATTGTTTTTGTCGTGGTTTCTTCGTGGGATTCGCTACGTGCTTACTATTTTGACCCACTCTATGCCCGCGACGACTATCGTAGCATCGCTCGTTACATCGAGATCGTAGGGGGAGAAGACGATGCTATTCTGATCAACGCTCCAGGGCAAATCGAAACATTCACGTACTACTATCAGGGCAACTTGCCTCTGTATCCGCTCCCTCGTCAGCGTCCTCTAGACAAGACGCAGACGGAAGCAGACTTGGTACAGATGATAGAGGGACGCAAACGGATATTCGCTATACTGTGGGCTACCGATGAGAGTGATCCGGAGCGTTTCGTGGAAGGCTGGCTGGATCAGCACTGCTACAAAGCCATGGATTCATGGTACGGTAACGTGCGTTTGGTGATTTATGCTGTACCAGCCATGCCCGCGCAACAGCAAATTGAACGCCCACTGTCCGTGAATCTGGGAAACAAGGTGCGCTTGCTCGGCTACAATTTGCTCACAACAGAGGTGCGGCCAGGCGACATTTTACAACTGAGCCTCTTTTGGCAAGCCATTGCCCCGATGCAAGAGCGCTATAAGGTTTTTACCCATGTAATCGATTCCCATGGCCACCTGGTTGGCCAGCGCGATGCCGAGCCAGGAGGCGGGGCCAAAATCACCACAATCTGGCAGGAAGGAGAGCAAGTACTGGACAACTATGGTTTGCCTATTCTCCCAGCTACACCTCCTGGAGAGTACGTCATCGAGATTGGCATGTACAACCTCGAAAGCGGCCAGAGATTGCCTGTGATAGAACATGGGCAGGAAACAGGTGATCGCATCCTCCTGCAAACAGTGCGTATCCTGCCTGCTCTGGCTCCTCCACCCTTATCTGTGCTTGGCATGAAAAGACAGATGAACGTTCAGTTTGGGGAACTGACGCTACTGGGTTATGACATGGCCAAACTGGGTTATGAGCACCAACCCGATTCGCCCATTCAGCCCGGCGATGTTGTACACCTCACCCTGTTCTGGCAGGCAAACCAAGCGCCTTCGAGAGATGTTATGCTGCTCCTGCAAATGCGGGACAAGCAAGGTAAGGCGTGGGCTGAGCACCTCGCTCAGCCAACGGAGGGCTTTTATCCAGCCCGGCTGTGGCATACAGGCGAAATAATTCGCGATCAGCATCACTGGTTCTTGCCGGCTGATCTGCCACCTCAGCGCTACCAAATCTATCTGTCTGTGCAACGTCTGCCTGAGGGCCAGCAAATCGGTTCGCTCCTTGTGCTGACCAGCCTCACGATCCAATCCAACGCATCGAGCGCGGGAAGGTGCCCCTGTAAGTTGCAGCCTGCAGCGTCCTGAGAGCTTTTCGAACAATTTTTCTTAACTTGAATAAGCAGAAAAATGAAAACTGATTGCTGATCAATCGTAGCATAGAAGAGGTTTAATCAATTGGACATAGATTCGCTGGCAGAAACCGTTGGTAGGCTATTGCAACAACGTTGCCTAAAACTGGCTGTAGCCGAATCCTGCACGGGTGGGTTGCTGGCTACGCATATCACAAATATTCCCGGCAGCTCCGCTTATTTCGAAGGCGGCGTGGTCGCCTATTCCTATGAAACGAAGAGGCGCGTGCTTGGGGTGCCAGCCAGCGTCTTGGATACTTATGGTGCAGTGAGCGCGGAAACCGCCATCGCCATGGCCAGAGGTGTACGGCATCTTCTGCATGTGGATCTGGCCGTAGCCATCACTGGTATTGCCGGGCCAACTGGGGCTAGGCCGCAGAAGCCGGTAGGACTCACCTATATTGCACTTGCCTCAGCCAAAGGGGAAGAATGCAGGAAATACCTCTGGACAGGAGACCGCTGGGAGAACCGCAGGCAATCGGCCAAGGCGGCACTGCAATGGTTGCGAGAATACCTGGAAGCAACTAATACTAGGTAGCACTTTGATGTAAGCGGCTATAGGTCCGGATGAAAACGTTGCCGCGCTGCCTCGAAAAGCAGGACGCTGGCAGCAACTGCAGCATTGAGAGATTCGATGCCCTTGTGCATGGGGATAGTCACAGAGCTACTCGCCAATCTCTCTGCTTCTGGGCTGGTGCCCTCAGCTTCGCCGCCAATGACCAAGGCAGTGGGTTGCCGCCAGTCAACTTTCCAATACGGAACCCCTTCCCCGGGCTTTGCTACAAGCACCCGGACGCCGCTCAGGATACGCTTAATTGCAGACCAATTCTGATGTACACAGAGGTTCAAATGAAAGTGTGCTCCCATTGCAGCTCGCACCACTTTGGGGCTGTAGACATCTACTGTACCTTTGCTGGTGATCACCAATTCAGTGCCAGCCGCAAGGGCAGAGCGCAGAATCGTTCCCAGATTCCCTGGATCGCGCAAGGAGTCGATCACCAGTACCCAAGTTAATGGACTTGGCAGCGCACATTCGCGCATGGGAAGCACAGCCAAGATACCCGAAGGGGTGACTGTATCAGCTATGAGCTGCATAACTGGCTCGCTCACTGCTTTGATGCTAGTGCCTTGCTCCTCTGCCTGAGACAAGATAGAATAGACACGGGGCATATGCTGCACTGCTGGGGTATGGAAAAGAAGAGCGGGCTGGGTGCCTGCCAGGATTGCTTCCTCTACAGTGCGTAAACCTTCTGCAATGAACTTGCGTTCTCTGTATCTGTTGCGTCGCCGATGCAGGGTGCGCACATATTTCACTTGTTCGTTAGCTGGGCTGGTAATAATGTCTGAGGTGGCTGACAACCTGTCTCCTTAGCCGTTACAAAGAAAATCTCGCTTCTGGTTGCATCATACTGCTCCAGAAGCGAGATACTTCATCGCGTCGTATCCCAGAATGATCACTAGGATGATCTCAGGCGGTTACCGCTTCCTTCGCTATCCCTGCGAGATGTGCAAAGGCCGCGCTATCACGAACCGCAAGGTCAGCCAGTATCTTTCGATCGATATCTACTCCCGCCTTGTTGAGTCCAGCGATTAGCTGATGATAGGTTATTCCACAGAGACGAGCAGCAGCATTGATGCGCACAATCCAAAGGCGACGAAAATCGCGCTTGCGGTTGCGACGATCGCGATAAGCATACCAGAGTGACTTCATACGTGCCTCATTCGCACGTCGGTACAGCAAGTGCTTGCTTCCCCGCTGTCCTGCGGTAAATTTGAGTACTTTCTTGTGCCGCTTATGGGCCGGCACTCCCCTTTTGACCCTAGGCAATCCAAAAACCTCCTTCTAATACAATCCTGTTCTGCTTACCACATGAACTTTGCTACTTGAGATATGGCACAAGTTGTTTAATGCGGCTTTTTTCGCCTCTGGTTTCCACCTCGAGCTTGCGATCGTAGAGACGTTGTACTCGCTTTGCTTTTCTGCGTCGCAAATGGCTTCGATGTCCCTTAAGCCGCATAATTTTGCCTGTGCCAGTCACATGAAAGCGTTTGGCCGTAGTTTTATGAGTCTTCAATTTTGGCACCGAACAATCACCTCCCCAAACCTTAACTTATCCTATCGTCTCGGGTACACTCTGCTCGTTTTTTGCTTTTCCCGTGGATTCTGGCTGCTGGGCTCCCGACCGCCGGGCTGAAGGTTTGGATGCTAGCAACAAAAACACGCTACTTGCTCCTTCCTCCATGGTCGGCGCTTGCTCAACCGTTGCCACATCTGCAAGGTCGGCAGCCAGCCGCTCTAACAGTTCCCGTCCAATCTCTGGGTAACTCCTCTCACGTCCACGAAAGCGCACCCGCAGCCGCACTTTTGCTCCATCAGCGAGGAACTCACGCACGCGCCTGGTCTTGAACGCGAGGTCATGCGCTCCAATTTTGGGATGCATACGGATTTCTTTGATCTCGATCGTACGTTGGCTTTTGCGAGCCAATTTCTCCCTTTTCGTTCGCTCATAGATGAACTTGCCGTAGTTTAACAAACGGCATACAGGAGGTTTGGCTGCAGGCGCAACTTCAACCAGATCTACATCACGCTCCTGGGCAATCCGCAGGGCTTCCCTAATAGGGTAGACCCCCATCTGCTTGCCCGTTTCATCAACCAAGCGCACCTCGCTGGCCGTAATCGCCTCGTTGATACGGTGTTCTTTGCTACTTATCTCGTTCCCACCTCATGTCTCGATGATTTGAGCGCAAATCCTCTCTGACCGCCAAGAGTGCGCCCACTTAGCGGGCTATCTTATCATATTTATCGTTACTAGTCAAGTTGACAGTGCGCTTGCGCCAATATCTTGTTTGTGCAACGAAGGTCAGGTCTAAAATTTGGCATAGATATCTCCCCAGAGAAGAGGATTCTCTATGGATAGCAATGTTTCATAGAGGGTCTCTGCTGTTGTCCAGGTTGGTGAGAGAAACTGCGTTGAGTTATTAATGCAGACATTGAAAACGACAGGCCCTATCGACAGAAGGCGATTCATGCAAAGCCAGGCATCGGGAAGAAACTCTCTGGTGAACTCGAAAGAGATGACAGGGATGGGCTGCGTCAACCCCCTGAGCACGAGTGCCTCATAACCTTCCACATCGATTTTGCAGAAGGTTGGCACTCCATACATGTGGATCAGGGCATCAAGGGTCGTAACAGATACCTGCTCTGATTTGGTCCACTCGTGCTCTCTGGAAAACCTTCCTTGCTCTCTCCATTTCTTAGACATGGTGGAGATTTCTGGGGCATCCTCGCATACAGCCAGTTCTGCATGCCCTTCCTGCTCACCAAGGGCCTTTCCGACAATGATGACATTTTGGTCGTGGCCAAACCGTTGATAGAGCCACTCCAAGCAGGCACGCTGCGGCTCCACACAGATCACTTTAGCCCCTAATTGACGGAAAACCTGCGTTCTTTCACCTGTATGGGCGCCTACATCGAAACACAAATCACCCTCTTTGATAAATTGGGCGTAGAACTCAACCATGGCTCGATATTGACGCAGATTCCATGGAGCGTAAGACGCAATACGGTCTTTAACCGTTTTCGCCGTTCGATACAAGTTTAACGCTTTGAGCAGCTTAATAGCCCATTTCCTCACAGTTATTGGTTTTTCCTATTATCTGGGGTATCAAATTGCGCAGGGTCAGAAAGACTGGTATCTACAAGATCGTTGTATAAATAAGGAGTAAAGAAAGAGCCGCCAGACAATCTCTGGCGGCTCTCATTTCGCTCAAGCACCAAAGCTATTTGTTAATACCGTTGTAGGTGGTAAAGTTGTCACCGTAGTTCATAGGATAGCGAGTATCCACATCGCTGCGGTGAGACATATTGGCGATACCGACAATGTTCTTGGTGCACACCACGACTGCCGAGCCGTTAAAGTCCACTCCAGGTATTACGTTGGGTAGGAACTGGCTCCAGCTCTCACCGGGGCCAAGTGGTAATGGCCCTACGATCACGTCCGTACGACCAGACATTGAGTAGGTAACTATAAAGGATCCGGCTTCAGTGCTCACGTTTTGAATCTGGATACCACTGCAGTATCCGTAAAATTTGGAAGTAACCTGCGGGAAGAGCACCGTCGTAGTCGCTGTGCCATCCAGGAAGGCGTTGTAGGTGATACCTTGGCCCTTGGTGCGGTTGTCCTCATTGATCGTAGCAATAACAGGCTGGCTGGCAGTGATAATCGCTGAGCCAGAACCAGACACGGCAGCCATTTCTGGTGGCAATTGGGCTGGGCTACCCATATAAGGTCCCCAAGCTTGTCCTGGGCCAATAGAAGGCGAGGTTTGTGTATACGTGTTACCACCGAATTTGTACTGTACTGTCACAACCGTTGGGGCTCCACCTACGTTTTGGACTCTCAAGCCGCTTTGGTAGCCATAGTAATCTTTGACCACGCGCGGTGCGTATAGCTTGGTAGCGCCAGACGCCAGACCATTGTAGCTATGGAACTGAGATGTCGCAGCAGTGGTCCCTACGTTATAGAAGTTGGAAATCACCGCGATATTTTTGGTGGACTCGATCTTGGCTGAGCCGGCGAAACCGGAAGGCAGTGCCGCTTCGTTTTCCTGACGGAATACATAAGTTGAGTAGGGATGTACTGACTGTGTGTTCGTCGCTACTTGCGCACCAGTAGCATCATAGTAGCGTACCGTGACTGAAGCGGTATCTGCCGTAGCGTTCTGTACAGCGATGTAAGAGCTCCACCCGCCATAGGCCGCCTTCATTACCTGTGTCACATACATCGTAGTGCCCGTCTGTGCTTCCAGCACGCCGCTCGCTGTACCTACACGGTTCGGGCTGGTAGGGCTAGCTCCGCTCCCGGATGGGAGTTGGGTGTTGATGATCGCTGCTACTGGCTGATCAGATTCAATGACTATGGAGCCAATGAAACCATCAGGCAAGCCAGCAATGCTTGGAGTGTAATAGGATTTTGCTTTGCCAGCGAGAATAGTATCAGTAAGCGTAAGCGCTACAGTGCCAGCGTTGGGGGTACCTTCCGCCCAATAGAACCTGATGGTCACATTGGCAGGGTTCACCGTGTCCTGGTTCTGAATCATAAAACCAGAAACCCAAGAGCCGCTTTGCGCTCCTACTATACCAGATGCCAGCTGCATGCTAATCACGACGAGCGCAATCACCAGCGAGATTCTAACTAGTTTCCTCATTTGCCTTTCTCCTCTCTATCAATAATTTTGCTCTCTCAGAAACGAGCATAACAATTTATCACCACGAAACAAACAAGTCGCCACAACAAGGCTACTTGTACATTCTCATCATAGCATATAATTGCCTTTTTTTCAATAACTCTTTTGGGTGATTTTTACTCCTTGATTCTATGCGTAGCCCTCACAATCGCTGAACTGCCCAGAAGCAAAGTGCCTCGCTCAGAATCGAGATTACCCGCGCCAGAACAGCTACAATGGCCGCCATAGCCACCGGCAGACGGAATCTCAATAGGAATGCTAACATCCCTTCCTTAATGCCAATCCCTGTTGGAACAAAGATCACGGCCAAGCTGCCAAGTGAAGATGCTGCCCAGGCAAAGGTCAGAGTTGGTAAATCGGCAATGGCCATCGGATAAAGTGCAACAGTGAGCATGTAGAGAGTCAACCCTAGGACAAACCAAGCTACGATCATCAGAAATAACATGAACCACAACGATTTGTACTCAATCTGCATGTGCTGTGTATGCCCCCGGTGTTTTTCGAAATATTGGAGTGCGTCATCCAACAAGCGGGGCAATGCAATGAGCAGCGTGGTCATAACCACTATGCCCGGTAAACGCCATGGGGTTAGTGAAGCTAGCCCCCAGCTCTGCAGCCATGTTCTGGGCAGGGTCACAACAATGATCCATATTCCAGTCAATACAATGCTGAGAAATTCTAGGGCAATGCCCACACCAATTGGCCCTTGTGGGATACCTTGGCGATTGCAGAGATAGGCTTTGCCCAGTATCTGCCAGGCATAACCAGGCAGGTATTTCACAATGTTTGCGCTGAGGTGGACTTTGATATTGGTGCGCAGCGAAGGTTTTTGTCCCAATCCCTTCATAATTAGCGACCAACACCAGCCCCCAATTAGAACTGCGCCTGTGTACAAAAGCAGGGCTAGGAGCAACGGAATAGGCTGGGGCTTTAGCTGGGTCAGGTCAATCTGTTTCAGACCAATAACAATACTGTGCCCCAGATATAAGAAAGATAGACCAACCACTAATATCGTAGCAAGCGTCCTGATCCATGTGGGCAATGCAAGAGTGGGCTTCTTTATGGCCATGGCTATTTCGTATCTTCCCTTGCCACTTGACAGTAAACTTGCAGTACCTGTCTAGCAGCCTTTTCATTCGAAAAGAGATGCGCACGGGCCAGACCGCGAGAGCGTAACTGAGCACGCAGGCTGGCATCTCGCAGAACCTGCTCCATAATCAAAGCCCATTCATCCTCATCCCTCGGGTTATCCACGATTAGTCCCGCATCGCCAATCACCTCGCGGATAGCACCTGCACCTGAAGTTACGACGGGCAAACCACAAGACATAGCTTCTAGGGGCACCAAGCCAAATCCTTCTTGCAGAGAGGGGAAGGCCAAAACTGTGGCGCAGTTATAAATGGCTGGGAGGTCTTGATCCGGGACCGCTCCTAGCCAGATCACTTCGTTGGACAAGCCCTCCTGTTGGATGTAGCGAAACAGAGCGTCATCGCGGGCCTTTTCATAGATTCGCCCCACCAATACCAATCTTGGTTTCAGCCCTACCTGCTTCAGCTTGGCAATAGCCCGTGCTAAAGCCTGTAGGTTTTTCTTTCGCGAAATGCTGCCCACATGTAAGATGAAAACATCCGGGAGGTGGTATTTCTGTTTGACCTTGACTGTTTCCTCCACAGATAAAGGGCGAAAGCGGGGATCACAGCCAGGATAAATGACCGTAATACGCTCTCGGGGTACGCCATAGAATGTAACAATGGCGCGCGCTGTGTCCTCCGAAATGGCGATAATCCGCTTTGCCTGTCGTAAGGTGAGTGGTTCAATAAACCGCCAGTATATGCGGTCACTCCAGGGGTAAACGTCGGGGCAAATCAAGATACTGAGGTCGTAGACGGTGACCACAGTAGCGCCCGGAGTAAAGAATGCCCCTAAATTTTTGGCATAGTGCACGACGGCAACCCGTTCCTTCCGTAAGATGATCGGCAAGGCTAATTGAGCCCAGAGTCTAGCAACAAAACGACCTTTTATGCCGGTGATATATTGCCGAACATTGTGTGCTGTTAATACCTGCTCTTGTTTGTCCAAAAAGAGCAGATAGTCGTTTTTACAATCTATTTTGAAAAGAGCAGTGAGGAGATTTAATGTGGCGGAACGCCCACCACCAGATGGAGTAATACCAAGCGCATCAATGGCTATTCGCATGACAATTTCCTGGCCAGGGCAAAAATATCATCGCAGAATACCCAGCGGAATGGGTAGTAATGGGATAGGACGTGCATACAAAAGCGTACGAATTGATTCCTCTCTTCGTGGTAAGATTGCGTTGGTTCCAACCATACGCGTGCATCAAATCCTGCGTTCTGCAATGCACGCTTCAATCGCCAGATATCCTGTTTATTCACATGAACTGCAGATACGAATTGCCAGCGTTGCTCTGGGTCTTTGGGGAGTTTTTTGCCGCGTACGCGCTGCACAACGCGGTAGAGCGGATAGCCTATACGGTAGTACCATAGATTAGGCATGGTATGGATGATCAGAACTCCTCCTCCTTTTAGCACTCGGTATGCTTCTTCTAGAGCACACCTTAATTGTTCGGGGTAAAGATGTTCCACGATATCCAACATGAAAATCACATCAAAAGCGTTCGATCTGAAGGGTAGGTGGGATGCATCGGCGAGTTGAAGATGAGCAGGGGCTTCACTTGTTGGTGTATGGAAGAGAGCCGCTGCTTGCTGTGCTAAGCTCAGCGCTTCTGGCGAGTAATCAATTCCATATGCATCAGCACCAGCCTTGGCACAGTACCATACTACCTCGCAACGGCCGCAGCCAACATCTAAAACCCGTTTTTTATTAAGCTCCCCCGCCAACCGCAGAGCAATCCGTAACCGCGCAGGAATGCCGCCTTGCAGAAACTCCTTATAGCCATTGCATTCAGTGAGGAAATATTCGCGGTTATAAAGGGTTGCAGGTACCGCAAGTTTGCCTTCATCTACGTTTGGTGATAGCTTGTTCATACACTTCCACCATACGCGTGGCCATAATCCGCCAGGTTAGTCTATCTTCAGCGTTACTACGATTGGTCTCGCCATAACGCTGAGCTAATTCGGGAGATGCCAACAGTTCAATAACTGCTTGAGCTAACTGATGGGGATTCTTCTCTTCCACTAGCAGACCGTTTTCCCGGTCAACGATCACTTCAGGTATGCCAGCAACTTGCGTCGCAACCAGTGGCTTGCCACAGGACATGGCTTCCAGGAGCACATTAGGCAAGCCATCTACATTGCCCTTATGATCGCGTACCGATGGCACCACAAAAACATCGCACATATTGAAATAGCGAGGAGTATCAGTCCATGGCACGCCACCGATTAACAACAGGTGATCCTGCACACCTAATGAATGAGCTAAATGCAGCAAATCCTCGCGCAGAGGCCCCTCACCAACGATCACAACCCGCACATTATTGAATCGTTCAACAATGGCTGGCATAGCCTGTACTAGATACTCAAAGCCCTTCTTATACACTAAACGACCCAAAGCCAGAACGATGGGAACATCTTTCGCAATGCCAAGCTGCTCTCGCAAGGCATATCCTGCATCCGGATTGTGGTAAAAGCGATAATGGTCTACACCATATGGGATTAGCTGGCTTTTGTGTGGTGACAAGCCGTGTCTCTGCGCTCGTTCCAGAAGGTCCGAACTGCAAGCGGTAACCCAATCCGCTTGAGAAAAGGCCCAACACGCAGCCAATTTAGCCAGGATGTTTCTCTCTAGCACAAATACATCAGAACCATGCAGGCTGATCACTAAGGGAGTACCTGTACACCGGGATTCCAACGCACCAATGGGTCCGCTCGGAACTGCCCAATGAGCGTGAATTACATCAAATCTAACTAGGCGCTGCCAACGCCAGAATTCCCAGAATGCGGCCACTGTGTAGCAAGGCAACAACAAATAGACGGGTTTTTTCAGCGTCACATCCTTTTCCAATGACTTGGCATAGCCAATCAAATGCCATCGTGCACCTACAAAATAGCGAAAACGGTGAACAATCGCAGAACCAAAGAGATCACTGGCAATCGGATCATATGGAGCAAAAACGTGCACCTCGTGACCCAGCGCAGCAATGTTTTCCGCCAGAGAGTGCACGAATGTCCCCGCAATATCGCCCTCAAAACGAGGGTAGGAAGACGTAATCATGCCAATTTTCACAGGCTTCCCTACAGGTTTTATTGACCCGGTTCCTTACTCTCAGGACCTTTTACACAAGGTCTTTCGCTTCATTATGAAGTCTTATAAGACAACAGCCGCATCAGGTTGGAACTTGCAATGAGCGATTGATAAACGATACAAATCTCATTATAATGTTTTTAGTTCGTAAATCAAGTCTAAGGAGTCCGCCAGTGAGCAAGATCCGCGTTATCGCATTGTACCTAATAGCCGCAGGGATATTGGCTAGTTGTCAAGCTGCTCCCACTGCCACGCCAACTGTGTCAACGCCCCCTGCAACACCAACCTCAACTGCAGTCTTGGCTACCCCCACGATCAAAATTTGGCCAACCGCTTCTGCAGTTGCTCCTGATGAGCCGGTTATTCCCGTTGGCTATGTTGCCACTTTTCAGGATACCCAGCACGGCGTCTCAGGTAAAGCGGTTATGGCTGGATTGCAGACCATTGTAATCAGCAATTTTACTTACGATGGTCAAGGCCCCTTAGCAGATATCCGCCTAGTGAAAGAAGGAGAACTAGATAAGGCTGTGGCGATCTTGGCAAAGCTCGAGCAGAGGCCTTACCAACAAGAACTCCTAGTTCTCACTGTACCCAGCGATCTCAAACCTGGGGACGCGGACAGCATTGCGGTATATTGTGAGGAGTTGAAAGCCAGCTTTGGGTGGGGACGCTTCCAATAGAGGCTATCTCCCCCCTCTTCTTACAATCAGGTCAGCTAGCAAACCCAAGGCAGCGATTTGAACTGCGGTAAGAAGAAGGAGGACCGTCGAGGGTGCAAAGTGAAAGCGGTACGCAACGATGTCATAAAACGCCTTGAGCACGCCGACGGTGAAGAGCGACAGGCTGATCGGCATGAATACTTTTAGTGGATTGAAGTAGGTCACAGTCCGCACGACCAGAGTAATATAGTTGTACGTATCCCTGATGGGATGAAATTTGGACTTGCCTTTGCGCTTATAATACTCGATAGGAATGTATTGGACTGAATAGCCGTCGCTCAGAAAAGCGATTGTGATTGTGCTCACCCACGAGTGTGTGTCTGGTAGGATATTTAAATACTTGAACGCAATATCTCTTCTGAAAGCGCGAAACCCCGAGTTCAAGTCAGGGATTTTGGTACCGGTCAAATAGGAAGCGAGACTGCGGATGAACCATTTCGCTGGTGTTCGCAACAACTTCAAAGTGCCTTTCTCCTGGGTTCGTGCGCCGATGACCATATCACATTTTTCCATGCATTGCAGCAACCTAGGCATGTCCTGGTTCGGGTAAGTGCCATCGCCATCTGTCATGATGATGATGTCACCCCTAGCTGCTTTGAGTCCTGTATTGCGTGCTGCTCCAGTGCCTCGGTTTCGATCATGGCGCAGTAATTTGACCCACGGCCGGCTGGCTACGATTTCATCGGTGCGATCGGTAGAGCCATCGTTGACCACAATAACCTCATAAGGCTTGCCCGTTGCATCCATGGTTTGTTTGATAAGATCTAGGTCATCACCAATGGCAATTTCTTCGTTGTAAACAGGTATCACGATGCTGATAACTTCCATAGTTTTCCTTTCTATCCTAGATACGGTGATCGTTGGGAGCAGGAAACACATCCCGGACACTGTCAGTTTGTGTATCGTGTTGTCAATAGCTCTTCATAAACAGTTTTGATGGCAGTGTACTTTTTGTCCCATGTATGGTGGGTGATTGCTTTATAGTAACCTTTCTCGCCGAACTGACGCGCTTTGGTGCGGTCAGTCAACAGTGTATTGATCGCTTCTGCTAGTCGCGGAATATCTCCAAATGGCACCAGGTACCCATCTTCACCATCTTGGATCACATCTGGCACACCTCCAGCGAGTGCGCCGATTACTGGTTTTTTGTATAGCCATGCCTCCAGGTAGACGATGCCAAATGAGTCAGTCCGCGAAGGCATAGCGAACACATCGCCCGCAGCTAACAAGTCGCGTTTATCCTCTTCGGAGATAAAACCCAGTAGATGACAGCGTTTCCGACTTGTTTCTGGCAAAGAGCAGAAGTAATTTGCAAAACTGCTCATGATCGGCCCAGCTAATACCAGGTGAGCTTTGCTGCCATCTTTCCATAATCGCTGCATGGCTTCGATGAGATGGACTGTACCTTTGTCGTAAGCCTGTGTTCCGATATAGAAGACGATTGGCTCGGGCACATGATACTTAGCACGAAACCGATCTGCACACCCGCCACGCAAATGCTCAGGATTGACTCCTACTCCAATCTTGCGGATTCGATCTGCCGGTACGCCACACGATAGCAAATAGCTACGTTCTAGTTCGGTTTGCACGATAACCGCGCTGCTGTTACGCAGCATGGTTATATGATGCGGCATGGTGTAGTATTTCCGTACCGTCTTGTCCTCTGGCTCTCCAAGGTGTAAGAAGGGCGTGATGACAAATGGGATTTTCCTTTCCCTGGCGAAACGATAAGCACTATAAACCAGGGAATCAAAAGGGATATTAGTAACATGCACAACATCATAGGCTTCCTCGGAATCCTTGATAGTCAATGCCCGCTCTAAACCCGGCACCCATGGCACCCACATGCAGAGGCGGAAGAGAAGGGGGCGCGTATCCAGCGGTAGGGAAGACAAAAGCCTTATCGCCAGCCGAATCGCAGCAAAACTCCACTTGCTAGATAGTATATGCTGCACACCAAAACGCCTTATCTCCACGCCATTGTGGTTCTCCCTTCCTACAGAGAGATGCGCTTTGTATGGATCCCAGAAGTACTCGAGGTCCCAGGCATTAGTGGTAAACACGGTTACTTGGTGCCCATCTCGTACTAGCCGTTCTGATATCTCCTGGCAATATAATTCAGAGCCGCCAATATAGGGATAATAACGCGGACTCACATGCAAAACCTTCAAAAGTCACTGCCCCTCTATATGCTTGCCCATTCGATCGTCCTGGTAACCCTTCAGTGCTATGTTTACTGCCATTTCCACTCTATCCAGTCTACCAAAACTCCTAATTGGCGCGTGTCTCCTGGGTAGCCAGCAGTGCTCGGCATCCAGGTATCGCTTTTGATTTCAACCGTGGCACCTTGAGAGTCAACACCCAGCGCGGATGAAGGCACAGTCATCTCCAGCGTCTGAAAGACAAAGCCAGCAGGCAGCCATTCCTCCGCAACCACAGTTCCATTTACAACCACAGAAATAAGCACTTCCTCAACTGGTCTGCCTCCTGCTACGCGTAGGCGAAGCAAAGCACCTGCGCCGTCTCGTTTAGGCACCTGGATGCGTCCCAAGCCGTTGGTCCAACGGTAAGTCATGCCGTCGGTTGCCGTCTCACAACCGTAGAAACCCCCTCGTAAGTAAGGGTATTCACCTGCTTCCATGTTCAGTAGATAAGTTGTTTCTTGATCCAGTGACTTCTCAGAGCTTGGCACAATTCGATAAATATCCAGTCTGAATACCGAGTCCTCAAAAGTTGCGGGGACGCCATCAGAGCTACGTTGAAGATGTGCAAAGTGCAGATCAAACACACCGTGAGACTGAAAAGTCCATTGGCTTGGGTGCCACTCAAGGGCACCTCCGGTTATTACAAGATATACCGAACGCCCTTTTTGCTGCCAGTATTCAATCCAAGGATCAAGTGCTCCGGAGTCAGGAGTTGGTTCTTGCAGTATAAAGGAGTAGACATCGTAAAGGTACGCCAGCGCTTGGGGTACATATAAGCTTGGGGCTCCTCTATCGAACAAAACCAAAGCATCCTTTTCAAAACGCTCGGCAAGTTGTGCAATTTGCTCGCCAACCCCACTGTACTCCGTGCGGCGGAGAAGTGGTCTATCCATGCGCAGGAAAGACCATGCTAGAGCACTCACCACTATGAGTTGCACTATGTACCGCAACATTCCGTATCGAATAGGCAACGTGACCAGACCATAAGCGATCAACAACGCCATAGCAGGCATCACTGTAGGCATAAAGCGGCGCATGGCCCAGGGATGAACTGGATTGACCATAGGATGCAGAGAAAATGCGCCCAAGTAGACCAATCCCACAGCAAAGATTGGCAACACTTTGCGCGCAGGATGACGGGCGAGTAATAAACCAAGGCCAACGGCAGCCAGGAACATACCCAGTGGTGTCCAATACAGTGTCAACCAAGTGACTATTTGCGAGGTCCACGCATTTCCTAAAAACAGATATGATAAGCCAACCCAGAGTACCCAAATAGAAAACGCTGCCGTAAAAATCTTCCACGCTTGAGCCCAAGACCAATCCAGAAATGCCCGCATGACTTTTGGCCTGAGCCATGCTATTAACGTCAATATTCCGCTGCCTAGGCTTAGCAAGATTACCACCTTGGCTAGCGTAGGGCTACCCCCTGTCTGCCATAACATGACCAAATAAAGCCAGCCAGCAAGTACGTTATGCAGGGTAGCATAAGCGAGAGTGGTCAGAAGAGCTATTGCGAAGCCGTTGTATTCAGCACGCCAGCGATTGCCCCATTTCCAATACATAATCAGCCCAACAAGCAAAATGTCTACCACGAGGGCATCGACGCGAGCCAGAAAAAGGGTGCCCAAACATACTCCCGCTCCAAAGCCTAGCCATACATGTCTTTTCTGCAAAAACAGAGTAAGAAGGTAGAATCCACCAATGAACAATGCCTGTGTAAGGATTTCAGATAGTGGCAGCCGTGCATGCCAGACTTGGGCAAAGTTTAGTGCTAGAAAAATCGCAGCCAACCAGCCCACCTCTCGCCCAAAAAGCCTTCGCCCTAGGAAATAGAGCCCTGCGAGAGCCAGTAGCCCAAAAGCTGGCGCTACCCATAACCCGCCATAAGTCCCTAGAAACAAAGTGAACAGCCCACACCACAGGTACTGCAAATGCAAAAGCCCAAACATAACCCACGGACGTGACCAACCCCAGACAAAAAATTGCCCCCAGTATCGGGTTAGAATGCCTGGCCCAGTAAACAATAGCTGCTTTCCCTGTTGAGCTGGCAAAGACGCCAAAATGGGTTCACGGACAATAAGGCTGCCGGTCTTGGCCAGTGTTACACCACCTAGAAAGTAGATACCAGAGTCATCAAAAACCAACATCGCTTCCGCAGGATGTGCGAAAAGGATGCCTGCCAAGAACAGCAAGACAACAAGCGCAAGCTCGTACCTTGAAGGTCTGGTCCACGATGGACCTTTCTGCAAACGCTGACGCCCAATCCATGCCAGGGAGCTGCAGATGAGCCCATAGCTTAACAATATGGTAGAGAGCTTGAATGTCTCTAACTCCGCAAGAAGCAGCATCAGCCAGGAGTTGAGGACCACACCGAGGAGAAGTTGCACAAACAAACATTCACCGAATGTGAGATCGTGCGTCCAATCCTCATTCCAGAGAGCGGTCAGCAGATAGCCCGGGATAAAGTTCCCTAGTAGAATAACCAGACCTAGCCAAGGGTGGTTAATCATCTATTGCCTCCCAAGCACGAATGCCCAAACTGGCAATGGCATTAGCGATAGGGAGCAACAAGTGGTCATCTTCCGCCGACACATCCCACTCTGCTAGAATGGCTGCCACATCTTCAATCAAGCGTTCTTGCCAAGAGTTAATCCGATCTATACCGGACATTGCCCTCAGCGGTGTAGACAAAATGCTTTTGATAAAGCCTTTATACTGCAAGGCAACTTTGTGAGGCTCGTGGTTTTCCAGGACGTAACTTCGTCCATTCTCCGCCATTTCTTGCCTGGCGGTTTCATGGGTGGCCAGGTATTGCATAATTACAAACAATTCGTCTTCTTCAGTTCCACCCAAGTCTACTCTGGCACAGCAATTCTCGGGGATCTCAGCCAGGGGTTCGATATTGGAAATAATGGTGGGAATACCGAGTCCCAGCAAGCGGATCGGCGTATATGGTGTACCACCAACATGAGGATATTTCAATTGTATTGCCAAGTCTGTCACCAGCATGTAACGCACAAAGTGGATAGGATCCTGCCAGCCAACAACTCTGACTACGTCTTCCAGTCCCAAGCTTCCCATCAGAGTTGCCACATCATCATTGGTAGGACCAACTAGTAAGTACATAGCTTGTGGGCATATGCGACGAAAACGGTTAAAGGCCTGCAGTGTTACGTGCAATTGTTTATCTCCGAGTATGCCAAAGGAGGCTACCACGAAACGATCCTTAAGCCCAAGGCGTTCTCGCAAGGTTTCTCTGTCCTCAGTCAATATAGACTTGTCGGGCAAGTAGAAATGCTGCGGAATACATCTTACAGGTAACTTGGGACGCCTCTTTTGCAATTGTTGACGGGCATAGTTGTTATGCACAATTACGCCTCGGCTGTTGTCCAAGACTCGTTCCATCAATGGATAATGATACATGAGATCCGGGTTGCGTCCCTCTAAAATCTGAGTGGCTACTATTTCTCCTTCCCTGCCATAGGCGTAGCGCATCTCAGCCAAGTATCCTTCTATATTACCTTTTGCTACGGTAAGCCCGTAGATGCAGTGGTGCAGGACCAGGTCATGTAACACAACGATGCCAGGGTACTGCAGCAACGTGCGGTAGATATAGCCGTGATAGTGTGGTTCATTGCCCATGTGGTAGACTGCAATTTCATATTGGCTTGCCATTTTGGGGAAATCACGGTAATTGTGGATGGCAAAGTTGTTTCGGACAGAGGGGTTGCTTGGGACATAGCCGTCGTCAATGAACAGGTCCGTGTCAGCAAATTCGGCTAGGTATGGCAATAAGCCTTCTACGTGGTCAGCTATTGCGGTGCGCAAAGGGCTTAACGGGCTGAACATCGCAATACGCATGCTCATTACAATCCTAGCAACTGATCAATCGTGCGATCCCAAGTAATATCTCGCACCCTCTCATAGCCTTCTGTGCCGAGTCTCTGACATAGCGCTCGGTCAGCATAGAGGCGCTCGATATAGTCAGCGAATTCAGCTGCGTTTCCAGTTGCAGCTATGTAACCGTTGCAACCATGCTCTACGAATTCTAACACTCCACCCGAGTCCGCAGCTGTGATGACCGGCTTCTGCGATTTGAAGGCTTCCAAGGTTACCAAGCCATAATCTTCATCGTACGGGGCGAAGAAGAAGGCAAAACAATTGGCATACAAATCCAAAAGACACTGGTCATCTACAAAGCCCAGAAGCTTTACCCTGCCTTCCAATTTGTGCTCCCGGATCAATCTTTTTAAATGTTCCTCTTCCGGTCCCTCGCCGACAATAAGGCAGCGAGCCGGTTGTTTAGTCAGCGCCATAGCTTGTATGAGCAAGTCCAGCCTTTTCATGCGATTCAGGCGACTGACGGCCAGTATATAATCTCCATAACCCTCGTTGTGATATAAACCTTCATGTTGCGGTGGAGGATAGAGCGGTGTTGCTCGCAAACCGTTGTAACGCTCTAGACGCTTGGCTACGTTGTCCGAGATGGCAAACAGGCGCTTAGACTCCTTGAGAGCCGTGGTATCCAGACGGCAGAGCACACGGCGCAAAGCAGCATCCTCGTTCGAATTAGTAAACGGGCTGAATTCGGTGCTTACCAAATCATATACTTGTCGGAATTGCTGCACTAACCAGGTTACCTTGTTAGGATGCTGTACGAGGTAGGAAGGGAATTTGGTGGCAATTACCATGTCCACCTTTTGCCCATCACTTTCCGTAAGGTCTAGGAGTCGCCATACAAGATGGCTTTTCAGGATCTCGCTTTTGGGATAATCGCGAAATGGAATACTCACGACATCTACTCGAAATCCGCGCTTGTGCAAAGCTTGTCGCAGGCACTGTACCAGGACCTCAGTGCCTCCATGTCGCAGGGGAACTTGACTAGTGCAGATAATAATGTTCTTGATACTCATAGCCTTTGTTTCCCGCTAATTAGGTGGACGCCAGGCGATTGCGGCATACTCCTGGTAGCCAAAGATCGTGCTGTTTAGCAAATCGATATTGCGATTAAGTAAAGATGTCGCTTCCGCATCGAGATCCTTCAATTTCGCATGTGGAGGAATGGTCAATAGGCGTTGTTCAAGTGGCACAGGAGACAAAAACTCGATTTTGATTTTCCAAAAACCAGCGCTTTCCAACATAAACTTGAGGGTTTCACTGTGTACTGGCCAGACATGCGTCGGGTCAATGATAAACCAGTTAGCCAAAACCAATAGACACGCCGGATTTAGAGTCTCAAGCACGATGGGTGCGCCAGCTGCCAGTTTATCGTGACAGAGTTGCAGCAAGTACGCCAGTCGGCGTGGTTTGAGATGCTCAATCACTTGAGAGGCAAACACGCCGCCTAGCGACTCGTCGGGCAAGCTTTGTAGGTAATTTATCGCTTCGGCCAACTCAACCGGGAGGCCGCGTTCCTGTGCATAGGCTACTGCATCAGGTTCCAGATCGATCCCTCGTGCACTGATGCCTTCCTGCAACAGCATCTCCACGAACTCCCCACGTCCACAGCCAATATCCAATATATTCTGCCGTCCCTCAAAATACTTTAAATAACCGGCTTGTCGTTCCCGCACAAGCTGGGGCCCTCTGAGTTGCAGCTCTAGACGGAAATAATCAAGCACTGGACCATCGCTGACAGGCGCAGGACTGGACTCGGTTGCAAAGGTGCGAGGTGCGCGTTCAAGTCGTTGTAACCGCACCTGGGTCATCTCTGCTTCTTGTTTCAGTGCACCCTCCAGGCGCTCCATCTGCATAACCTGAGTCTCTAGGCGCTCCATCTGCATAACCAAAGCCTCTAGAGCTGCTGTAACTGCTGCGTTGTATGCGTTTTGCTGCTCGACGATAGGGTTAATGTACCAGCGTAGCAATCGTCGCACAACCTTTTGCGTGATTGCTACAATCTTGGGGATAATTCCCGGCGGCATTTTGGGCCAGCCAATAGGCAAATGCGGATTAACTCGAGTTGTTGCATAGACCTGTCGAAGTTTAACAAAAGCCCCTGATGGACTTGGTTCAGTAGACTGAGCTTTTCGACTTCGTATCTCCTCTTTCAGCTTAGCCAGCACTTGCGCTACAGTTGCGTTTTCGGACACGTGCCTAACTCCTTCCCCGCTTGGCCTGTTCTATACGCATCAATCCGCCATTTATGTTCAGGACGGTAGACGCCGACATCCTGAATGTGAGAGCGCACGGAGAATGCACAATATGGATGCCAGTAATCATAAGGGCGACCGTCGCTATCATGGAGCGCTACGTCTAAGGTGTACTCCCCCGCTATAAGGCTGAGGCTGGGGAAATCTACGCATACTACCCCTTCCTTGACCAATGGATGCAGGGTCACAGCTTCAATTTTTGTGTTTGTGCCATAACACCATAAGCCATCGCTGCGATAAATGGCAATACCAAAAACTACATCGGACACCGCACGCTGCATCTCGTAGTGGATTTCGATAGTTAGCGGTTCTCCGCTCTGAATCCAATGGACAGGCAGGCCAGCTTGATTAATTAACTGCACATCCCTAATGAGGATTTCGCCCGATCCCCAGCGCGTTTGGGGTTTATCCCGATCATCCCTGCTTGTGTCGCTGTTCGCTGCTGTGGTATGTTGTGCTGAAGGCAGGCCGTCTCGTTTTTTAGCCCCCTCTTCCCAAACGCGGAGGCGATAACTCTCTACGACCTCGAGCGTTGGCCCCTCCACTGCGGACTGATTCATTTCTAGCCAGAGTACCCGGTTACAAAGTAATTTGATAGCCTCCAAGTTATGCGATACCAGCAAGATCGTTTTGCCGCCCCGGCGGAATTCATCTATACGAGATAGACACTTTTTTTGAAAAGCCTCATCACCTACTGCCAACACCTCATCAATCAGGAGAATATCCGGATTCAGGCTTGTAGCAATGGAGAATCCTAGACGCAGTTGCATCCCCGATGAGTAGTGTCTGAGCGGCATATCGATAAATTTGTCTAGTTCTGCAAAGGCCACAATCTCGTCAAAACGGCTACGCATCTCGCGCTCACTAAGACCGAGAATAGAGCCATTTAGAAAGACATTCTCCCGCCCTGTCAGATCTGGATGGAAACCAGCACCTAATTCCAGCAAAGCTGCTAGACGGCCTGTGACCCTGATCTTGCCAGTCGTAGGCTGGATGATGCCAGCGATCAATTTTAGTAGCGTGCTCTTGCCCGCACCATTAGAGCCGATAAGCCCAAGTGTTTCGCCTTGCTCCACTTCAAGGTTCAGATCCCGCAGCACCCAGAACTCTTGTCGGCTGTCATTGTGATTTTTACTCAGCGTCCTGATCAGCAGTTCCTGGAAAGAACGCGGACGATCGCGATGGAACACAAATTTTTTTGACACATTACTCAGACTAATGACGCTCATTAGACCTCTTCTCCGAATGTACCACTGTAGTGGGAGAAGATCGCATAGCCAAATGCCAATACTGCTAAAGCAGTGACCAGCGTTCTCAACATAAAGTCAAGAGCTGGCGGGGCTCCATGGTAGAGCACAACTCGATATGACGAAATAATGGAAGCCATTGGATTCAGGATATAGGTTAGACGATGCACATTCAGATTCAGACCTAGGATGAAACGCTGAGTGGGCAGAATATCAATCGGATAGATAACAGGGGTTAAGAAAAACCAAGCCTGCAGGATCACGCCTAGAATCAAGCCCGTATCTCGATAGAATACGTTAATCGTGGCCAGAATCAGCCCAAGGCCCAGGGTAAAAGCCAGTTGTATCACCATGATTACAGGCAGCCAGAGAACTTGTTTTGTCAGCGGTATTCTAAAGGCCCACAACATAGCAAATAGGACAGTCAGTGCCAAGAGAAAATTGATAAAGTTAGAAAGCACCGTGGACAACGGCAAGGTTTCACGAGGAAAGTATACCTTTTTCACCAGTGCAGCGTTATCCACGATGCTATTGGTACAACCTGTCAGTGCCGCTTGAAAGAAATTCCAGGGCAGAAGGGCACAGAGCAGGAACACAGGAAATTTGCTGATCTGATTATTGGGCATCATAAAAGTAAAGACTACGGTGAAGACCAGCATGGTGAATAACGGGTTCAGCAAAGACCATAGGAAACCTAAGACTGAATTCTTATAGCGCGCTTTCAAGTCCCGCACAACGAGGTTTTTCACTAGTTCGCGGTACCTGACTAATCCAGCGAGTCTGACAAACAACGCTCCCCTCCAACATTTCTTATGGCGGTTTAAAATTGTAACACGTGAAAGCAAGGTAAGCAAATGTGCGTGTTAGGCGCTCTCTCGTTATAGAAATAATACACCATATCTAGCGCGAATCTAAACAATGATAGAGGAAACGTACTCAGCCCTCTTATGCTGCGGCTATCCATGGGTGGTGCAGGTTTGGTGTTTGAAGCGCTGCAAAACCTTTGTGGGGAAATCGAGTGAGCTTAGGCAGGAGAATGCCCGGAGTGCAGAGTAACCAGGGCAGCTTTGGATTGCGCGTCGCTTGTGCAAGGTAGCGGGGAGGGATTGAAGCGCAGCTAGCCTACCCTGCAGGCCGTGAGGGTCACGGTTAATTACCATGCCATATGCCGCTGCCATCAAGTCATAGGCAAGGATCAGGGGACTATGCCAAAGCCAATATGGCCAAGGGTAGTTCTTGATTATCGTCCACCACTTGTTGCGACCAAGAAGGTAATTCTTGAGAGGACTGCCTTCCCGTCCAGTAGCTGAATGCACGTGATACACACGCGCAGAAGGCACATATAGACAACGCCAACCAAATGCCTGAGCACGCCAGGCAAGGTCAACATCTTCCAAATAGCCAAAGTACTCCTCATCGAAAAGGCCAACCTCGTCCAGCATGGTACGACGATACAGGGCTGCTCCAGCACAAGGTCCAAAAACCTCATACGGCTCAGACTCAGCACCGTTGTCTGGTTCCCCACTACCGCGATCCCAAGCAATGCCCATGCGGTCTACAGCTATACCAGCGGAATTAATCACCTGGCGTTGGTCGTAAAAAAGCATCTTAGAAGCACACATACCGATACTAGGATCTGAATCCATCGCTTTAACTAGCTCCTCCAGCCAGGCGGGCTCTACCTCAGTGTCATTGTTGAGTGTCGCTACATACTCGCTGTGTGTATTGTGTATCCCAAGATTGGTTCCACCAGCAAAGCCTAGGTTCCTCTCCGACCGCAAAATGCGCACTGCAGGATAATGCTTAGCCACAAACTCGTAAGAACCATCGCTTGAGTTATTATCTACCACTAATACCTCGTATTGAGTGTACGTCTGGCACAGCACTGCACTCAAGCAGGTCGGCAGATAGCTCAGACCATTCCAGGTGGGGATGATTATGGAAACAGTATTAGGCATTTAGCAAGTCCTCTCAATTAAGCTTATCACGGCAATGAATAGGCGTCAAATTGACTGCGCATAAGGTTTCACTTATACTCCGAGGTGAAAGCAGATTTTGGAGAAATGAAGATGAAAACATATCGGTTCGCTCTGGTCGGCATTGGCAACATTGGTCGGAGCTTGCTGCGCATTCTACTGCAGAAGCAAGACATGCTTGGTGCGCGCTTTGGCCTGCAACTGTCTCTAGTCGCCGCAGTGGACTCATCTGGGGCAGCGCTTCACGATGGTGGGCTGGACATTAGCCAAGTCTTGCACTTGAAGGAAACAGGCCAAAGCGTCGCTGTCTATCCACAATATGGACAACGTGGATGGACAGCTCTGGATGCTCTAAAACAATCCAATGCGCATCTCCTTATTGAATTGTCGCCGACCAATCTGAAACATGGCGAACCGGGCTTGTCCGCCATAACCTGGGCACTTGAGCACGGCATGGATGTCGTGACAGCCAACAAAGGGCCCCTCGTGCTGGCCTATCAGCGTCTAGCAGCGTTGTCAGCAGAGAAAAAGAGACAGTTTCTCTTCAGCGGCGCAGTGGCTGGGGGCTTGCCCACCGTGAACATTGGACGCCGGGACCTGGTTGCGGCAAAAATCCTACGCGTGGAGGGTGTCTTTAACACCACCACGAATTATATCCTAGTCCGTATAGCGGAAAGCGGCCTATCCTTCGAGGATGCTCTCGCAGAAGCACAACGCGCAGGAGTTGCCGAGGCTAATCCAAGCCTAGACATTGATGGCTGGGATGCTGCCAACAAATTGATCATTGTGGCCAATAGCGTACTGGGCATGCCTGCCACTTTGCAGGATGTATCGGTGCAGGGCATCCGCGGTATAGACCGAACCCAATTGCTGCACGCGCAAGAGCGCGGGCATGCGATCAAACTACTGGCCACTGCCGAACTTTTTGGAGAAAGCTACAAACTGGCTGTACGCCCTACGGAGCTACCTCTGGAACATGCCCTAGCCCGTCTCACCAAATGGCAAATGGGCGTGGTGTACACTACAGACATCAATGGAACTATCACGGCTATTATCGAAGAGGAGGGCACGATGGCTACTGCCGGAGCTGTGCTGCGCGATACCATTAACCTACTTACCGCGCGAGGGGGCTCATGATCATCGCTCTCGGCGACTTGATGTTGGACATTGTCGTTCAGTCTAGTTCATTCGTCCTGCATGGCACTGATTGCGCCGCGCGGGCCAGCATCTCACCAGGGGGTTCAGCCGCCAATTTCGCCGTATGGGCAACTCGTTTAGGAGCCAAAACAGGACTCATCGCAAAAGTAGGCGATGACCTGTTTGGTCACGCACTGCTTCATGATCTAGAGCAAGAAAAAGTCGCAAGTGGCGTGGTCATGGGGAAGGAAACAACGGGTTTTACGCTGATGATCCTTGACCAAAGCGGTGAACATACCATGCTGGCAGCACGCAGCGCCAACGCGACACTGAGCATTGAGGAGTTGGACTGGGCGTTGCTGGACCAGGCAGATTGGCTCCATCTTACTGCATATTCTTTCTTCGAGGATAAACCGCGGGAGGCTGCACTGGCAGCCATCCAATATATGAAGGAACGAGGTAAACCAGTCTCACTTGACCCTGCTTCATCTAGCTATTTGCAGCGAATTGGGGCGGCAGCTTTTCTTCCGCTGGCACAAGGAGTGGATGTGTTTTTCCCAAACCTAGATGAAGGGCGCGCAGTGACAGGAGAACACGAACCAGAGCAAATTTTGCGCGCTCTACTGCCGCATTTTCCTATAGTTGTCCTCAAAATGGGAGAGAACGGCGCTATAGCGGGAACAAGGGACACGATGCTCTATTGTCCAGGCTTTAGCGTGCCCGTCGTGGACACGACTGGGGCTGGGGATGCTTTTGCCGCCGCCTTTGTCGTGACCTGGCTAACCCGGCACGATTTGGCGGCGGCTTTGAGCGAGGGCAATCGCCTCGCAGCAGGGGTAATTCAGGTGGCTGGCGCACGTGCTATGGCAAGCCTACCCGCTCCTTGACCTCGGCAATCGTCTCTTGCGCGATCAACCTCGCACGAGCTGCTCCATCCGCAAGCACATCCCACACCAAGTGAGGGTCTTGGCCTAGTGTCGCACGGCGTTCACGGAACGGAGCCAATGCTTGAATCAGATCTTCGGCGAACCACTTTTTGTGCTCTACACAGCCAATGCTGGCGTTGCGACAATCTGCTTCAATGCGATCAATAGCTGCTGTATCCGCTGAAAAAATTTTATGCAGGGCAAAAACATTGCAAATCTCGGGATGGCCAGGATCGGTCTTATAGCGCCGTGCCGGGTCAGTGACCATGATCATCACGCGACGGCGGATTTCCTCCGGTGTTGCGGCTAGCTCAATATGATTGTCCAGCGATTTGCTCATTTTGTTGACCCCATCGATGCCTATGATACGTGGTGTCTCCGTCAATTTGGCTTGGGGTTCGATTAACGTTTCGCCAAACTGAAAGTTAAACCGCCGCACGATCTCACGAGCGAACTCCAGATGAGGGAGTTGGTCGTCTCCCACGGGCACCGTATCCGCTTTGTACAAAGTGATATCTGCAGCCATAAGAACAGGGTACCCTAGCAATCCATAGTTGACGTTATCAGGTTGCTGGCGCACCTTTTCCTTAAAAGTGGGCAAGCGTGTGAGCCAGCCCATGGGGGTTACCATGGAGAGAATCGTGTGCAACTCGGTCACTTGTGGTACATGGGACTGGACAAAGATGATGCTGCGTTTGGGATCCATGCCTGCGGCGAGCCAATCGAGAACCATCTCGTAAGTGTTTTGTTTGAGCTCGCATGTGTCACGAAGGGTAGTCAAAGCATGCAAATCTACCACGCAATAGATACACTCGTAATCTTCCTGCAGAGCGACATAGTTTTTGATCGCGCCGCAGTAGTTGCCGAGATGCTGACGACCAGTAGGGCGTGCCCCAGAGAAAACTCGTCCTTTCATTGCTTCCTAGACTCCTTTCACTTGAACTCACTACCTATTAGAAGTTTACTGCAAAATGCAGGGAAAAAGAAACCCCCTCTGGGCGCACACCAGAGGGGGTGGGAATCCTCTATTCCAAGCCTAGGGGGCCGAAGATAAGACCTTCAGTCCGAGATGGATGGATAAAGTGCTTCCCCTGCTAGTCCAGCTTCACTACCTGAGCCGCTTGTGGACCTTTTGGACTATCTTCGATAGTGAATTCCACTCGCTGGCCTTGTTCCAGGTTTCGGAATCCTTCCCCGACGATGGCTGAGTAGTGCACAAAGACATCCTCAGTACCTCCATCGGGCTGGATGAACCCGTACCCCTTCACGCGGCTGAACCACTTTACCGTACCCACGGTTCTCTCCGCCATTTGTGCGCACCTCCTTCCTTACAGCAATACTTAAAGACCGGTCAAAGACCGGAGGGCGGAAACATAATCGCGATGGCAGAGGATTGCAGTCTTCCACAAGCACAAAGCCGCCGAGGCCAGCACAAACAGGCCTCCGCGGCATTTCTACAAAACTATGAGTACAGACGAATCCTCAACCACAATTATTATCATACTCAAAACTGCCCTTTTGTCAAATGCAGTGCATCTCGCCTTCGTTGCTTGTTTTGCCTGCCAGCCTGCAAGTGATACAATAGGATTTACGTGTTACTTCCAAAAAGTAGGGTAGCTCACTTGCGTGTTTTAATGATTTCCAAAGCTTTCGTTGTGGGCATGTATCAGAGAAAGCTCGAAGAACTTGCGCGCTTCCCTGATATGGAGCTGTCTCTGGCTGTCCCGCCCTGCTGGAAGGAAAAGGGCAAGATCTTGAGCCTCGAAAAGATGTATACCTCCGGCTATCAGTTGTACGTCCTGCCCATCGTATTCAACGGCCATTTTCACGTGCATTTTTACCGCGGATTAGACGTGCTGGTGCACCGCGTGCGCCCGCATATCCTGCATATTGACGAGGAGCCCTATAATCTGGCGACTTTCCAGGCAATGCACATAGCACAAAAGAGCAAGTCCAAGGCGTTGTTCTTCACCTGGCAGAACTTGTTGCGTCGCTATCCATTTCCATTCAGCCTAATTGAGCGTTATAATCTGCAGCACGCTGCTTGCGCTATTGCAGGCAATCAAGAAGCGCGTGATGTGTTGCGTGCCAAGGGCTATGACAGAACGATCTACGTGCTTCCGCAATTTGGCGTAGATCCTGATCTCTATCGCAGGATGGAATGGATCCCACGCCAAGACGCAGCGTTCGTCATCGGCTATGCCGGCCGTCTGGTGGAAGAAAAGGGCGTGCATATACTGCTCAGGGCAGTGGCTGAGTTGCCTGGCAATTGGAGGCTACATATCATTGGCGATGGCCCCTATTTGCCAACGCTGAAAAGCCTGACCAAAACTTTAGGCATTGAACAGCGGGTGACTTTTCAGCCCAGTGTGCCATCCAGAGAGATGCCGTACCGTCTGAATAGCCTGAATGTGCTGGTGTTGCCCTCGCTCACTCGCCGTAATTGGAAAGAACAATTTGGGCGGGTGTTAGTAGAGGCCATGGCATGTGAAGTGCCTGTGATCGGTTCATCATCGGGAGAGATACCTCATGTTATTGGAGAGGCGGGGTTGGTATTCCCTGAGGGTCAAACAGAAGCGCTGCGCGACGCCCTGCTCAAGTTAATGAGCGATCCTGGATTGTGTGTCGAGTTGGGACAGCGCGGCCGGACACGAGTGCTAGAATATTACACCCAGCAGCGAATTGCTGCCAAAACATACGCAATATATCAACAGCTACTAACCGCTTATTGACGTTTGCCGACTTTCTCTTTAGGCATATAATATGCAAATTGTGGAAAGGAAACCAGGAACAGGCTCGTTGAATGCTCGTCGGGTTGGTATCAATGCACATTTGCTGGCTCAAGGAGAAGGCTATCGCTCCGCAGGAGTGAGCCGTTATATTTATAATTTGCTTATGCATATTGCTCGTGAGGATCCAGAGGGCGATTACACAGTTTTTCTCAACAACCGTTGCGCCCTTTCGTTATCTTATAGACAGAAACGCTCTTCTCTGCCAACCTATAGGCCTTGGGTTAGAATTTTCTGGGAACAATTCCTGCAACCGTTCGAGTTGCTGGCAGAAGATATTGCCTTGCTGCATTCGCCAGTCAATGTCCAGCCTCTCATTCTGCCCTGCCAGGGTGTAGTCACAGTTACCGATCTCAGCTTCATGGTCTTTCCAGAGAGCTTTCGCGCACCCCAGCGCTTCTATCAGAGATTTTTCACGCAATTGAGCGTGCACCGGGCATCTCACTTGATTGCGATCTCTGCCAGCACCGCTCAGGATCTGCATAGGTTTTTTGATGTGCCAGCGACAAAAATCACGGTTATATTCCCGGGAGTAGATTCCGCCTACCACCCCATCCAAGATGCATCTGTTCTGAACAACTTTCGCCATCGCTGCAACCTGCCAGAGAGGTTCATCCTGTTTGTCGGCACTTTGGAGCCGCGGAAAAACCTCTTAACTCTGCTGAAAGCGTACGCACACTTCAAACAGCAGACAAAAACCAATTATAAGCTAGTGCTAGCCGGGAGCGTTGGTTGGCTTTGCCAACCTCTTTTCACTGCTGTGGAGGAGTTGGGATTACAGAACGAAGTGCTTTTCCCAGGTTTCATCCCTGAAGATGACCTGCCATTGTGGTATAATACAGCAGACGTCTTTGTCTATCCTTCGCTGTATGAGGGTTTTGGCTTGCCCCCGTTAGAGGCTATGGCTTGTGGAACACCGGTTATCGTCTCGAATGCCTCTTCACTTCCAGAGGTGGTGGGCAATGCAGCATTGTTAGTGGATCCACACAACCCGGACGAATGGGCCAATGCCCTTTCACTGCTCTGCAACAACGCGCAGCTCCGTTTTGATCTGGCTTCACGCGGGCCAGAACAGGCACAGCAGTTTTCCTGGTCGCGCATGGCGCGGGAGACGATACAAATTTACCGAGCTGTTCTCGCTGGAGGCGGATAGGTGTCTTTCAAAAGAGGGCGATATATATCCCTTCTTAAGGTGCTCACTGATATTCTGTTGATCAATACTGGCTTCTTTATTGCCTATCTGATTCGCTATCAGTGGCAATGGTTCCGTCCGGTAGATGAAGCCTTTTGGGTACCATACAGCGTGTATTGGCCCTATTCCCTTGCGCTTACAACCATTTTAGTGTTCATATTCTGGACAGAGGGATTATATAGTTCCAAGCGCAGGCATTCCCTCTCCAATGATACCTATATTATCCTGCGAGGCCTCGTGACTGGTGTAGCTGCTCTCTACGTGCTCTCACTGGGTTACCGTGCCGTCCTACTCTCCAGGTTGATCCCTGCCTATGCCGGTGCCATGATTGGCGTGTTATTGACAATGTCGCGCGCAATAGAGAAGATGATTGAAGGTCAGTTGCGCAAACGAGGCTATGGAGTGCAGCGTGTGCTCATCGTTGGTGCTGGCGAGACAGGGCGCACCATTATGCGCAACATCGTAGCACAGCCTGAGCTGGGCTACCAGGTGGTAGGTTTTGTGGACGACAAACCTGAACGAGGCAACCGGGATCTGGGCCGTTTTAAGGGCCTGGGCAATACAGATCAGATCCCGGAGATCATCAAAAATTACCATGTGGATACGGTGCTCATCACCCTCCCCTGGCTGTATTATCGCAAGATCCTGGGCATTATGGGGCAATGCGAGCGCCTCCGAGTGAGCATCAAGATCGTTCCAGATCTCTTCCAGATTAGCCTGAGCCAGGTGGATATCGATGACCTTGGCGGCATACCTCTTATTGGCATAAAATCGGTTTCTATTAAAGGCTGGAATCTAGCTCTCAAGCGAGCCATAGACATTATTTTTTCTCTTCTCTTTTTAATCCTGCTATCACCATTGATGCTGCTCATTGCGGTCCTGATCAAGCTGGATTCTCCTGGCCCCATCATTTTCAAACAGACTCGAATCGGACGTGGGGGACGTCCCTTTACGGTGTACAAGTTTCGCTCCATGTATCACGGAGCCGAATTAGAACGTGAAGCACTGACGAACTTGAACGAAGCAACTGGACCGCTTTTCAAAATAAGAGATGATCCGCGGCGCACGATGCTGGGCAAATTCTTACGGCGGAGCAGCTTGGACGAACTACCACAGTTTTATAACGTGCTGAAGGGGGAAATGAGCCTAGTTGGCCCAAGACCAGCCTTGCCCCGTGAAGTAGAGCAATATCAGGAGTGGCATAAGAAACGTCTGGAGACCTGGCCCGGCCTCACTGGCCTGTGGCAAGTGAGTGGGCGCAGCAACTTGTCCTTTGACGATATGGTTCTCTTGGACATCTACTACGTCGAGAATTGGTCCTTGTGGCTTGACTTGAAGATTGCTTTAAGGACCATTCCGGCAATAATCTTAGGAACTGGAGCATATTGATGGCTATAGAACTTTCTTCTGAACAGATAAAACAATTGGTCAGTTTTGCACAGGATTTGATTCGTATCCCCAGTCCCTCTGGCAAAGAGGAGCAGGTGGCAAAGCGTTTGATCGAGGAAATGAAGCAAGCGGGCTTTCCAGAGGTGCGGACTGACCGCATGGGCAATGTTGTCGGTCGTATCGGCAACGGTCATGGCCCAACCATTATGCTAGAAGGCCACATGGACACCGTCAACTGCGGTGATCCCTCGAGATGGCCTTATGGCCCTTACGAGGCTAAGATCGTGGATGGCATGCTCTACGGCTTGGGTGCCGCAGATATGAAGGGGGCCGTGGCTGCTATGGTCCATGCAGGCAAGGCACTGATTGATTCAGGAGTGGAGCTGCAAGGCAACCTGTATGTAGTGAGCGTGGTACAGGAAGAACCCTGTGAAGGCGCAGCAATACGTGTTCTCATTGAAGAAGAAGGCATTCTGCCTGACTTTGTAGTGATTGGAGAATCCAGCGGGCTACAACTCACACGGGGTCAACGGGGTCGTTTGGAACTCAAGATCACTACTTATGGCAGGTCTTGCCATTCCTCAATGCCCGAGCGTGGCAAGAACGCCATCTATGAGGCTGCCAGAATGGTGGTGGGAATCGAATTAATGGCGCCCCAAATGGAGGTGGATAGCTTTCTGGGCAGAGCAAGCATTGCTGTGATCCGCATCGAAAGCATGGCCTGTAGCCGGAATGCAGTACCTGATCGTTGCATGTTGTACCTGGATCGGCGCTTGACTAGCGGTGAAACGGAAGCCAAGGCCCTGGCTGAGATCAAGAATCTCATTAATCGTGAGGGGGCGGATGCAACCGTAGAGGTTACTGAAGATCATCTCCGGAGCTATACGGGCTACGAATTCCGGGTTCGGCAGTACTTCCCCTGCTGGGCTACGCCAGAGAACAACGAATGGGTTCGCCGCTGCGCTAGTGCGATTGAGCGCGAATTGGGCTACCGGCCCCGGATTGGCCGCTGGGATTTCTCCACAGATGGCGTATACACAGCTGGCGTTGCTGGCATTCCTACGGTGGGCTTTGGCCCAGGGGAAGAGAAATACGTGCATACTGTCGAAGAGCGAGTGAGCATCGCTGACCTTGTGGCAGCTACTCGTGCATACGCACGAATAGCAGCAGATTTGCTAGCAGGGAGATAACTAGGCAACGCTCATAAGCCTTGTGCCAAGAGAAGAAAGACAATCATGTCATTGACCATGCATTCGCTTTCTTGGGGCATTGCTAACAAAACCTGTCTCACTCAAAAACAACAAAAGGGGGCAACATAAAGATGGTCAAAGTCGCTGTTAAACCAGGCACATATCTGTATCCTGTCCCAGTGGTGATGGTGACATGTGGTCCAGTTGATAAACCCAATATCATTACCCTGGCATGGGTAGGGACGGTGTGTTCTGACCCGCCAATGGTTGGTATTAGTATCCGCCCATCGCGCTACTCGCATGGCTTGGTGAAAGAACATGGCGAATTTGCGCTCAATCTGCCCACCACAGACCTAGTGCGAGTGTTGGATTACTGTGGATCGGTCTCTGGACGGAAGGTGGATAAGTTTGCGGCGACAGGACTAACTCCTGCACCAGCAAAAGCGATCGAGACCGCCGTGATTGCTGAATGTCCAGTTAATATTGAGTGCAAGGTAGAGCAGATATTGCCCTTAGGGACACACGACCTATTTTTGGGCAAGATCGTAGCCGTACAGATGGATGAGAACGTATTGAATGAGCAGAGAGAATTGGATTTGAACAAGGCTAGACCCTTGATTTACGGAAGTCACCGCTATTGGAGCCTAGGTCAGTTGTTGGGAGTACACGGTTTCAGTGTCAAAAGTTGATGGTATAAGCCTGGGGCATGGATCGTAGATCGCTAGGTTCTGCAAATCGGGACCTGCCATGCTTTATACGTGGGCATAACAAATTTTATTTCAAGGAGGTTGTATGGATCTATATGGTAAAGATTTAGTGACCACACAGGAGTGGTCAAAAGCCGAGTTGGAGGCTGTCCTCGATTTGGCTGCAAAGATGAAGCGAGATCGTTTCTCCGAAAAGTATTCCAACATCTTGAGGAACAAGACCTTTTTCATGTTCTTCTACAATCCTTCTGTGCGTACACGGCAGTCTTTCGAATGCGCCGCTACGGAACTGGGGGGGCATGCCCAATTCCTGGAACCCAAAGCTATGCGTTTGAAAACGGCCACTGCGGCTGGGGAGACCGTGGAAGATGCAGCCAAAGTGATGAGTCGCTATGCGGCCGGCCTAGGGATTCGTATCCTAGAGGATCAGATTGGCGCCTATGGCGAAGGGGATGCCTTGCTGCGCGATTACGCCTATTGGTGCGATATCCCCGTTATTTCCATGGCTCATGACAAGTACCATCCTTGCCAGGGCCTAGCTGATATCATGGGCTGGGCTGAGTGGTTTGGCAAGGGGCCAGGGCGGGGAGTTGATCCTGGAGTGTTGTCGGGGAAGAAGCTTCTCGTTATCTGGGGCCATGGAGCGCTGGCGCGCTCCTGGTGCAGTGTGCAGGAAGCATTGTTGATTGGTAGCCGTTTTGGCATGGATGTCACCCTGGCCTATCCGGAGGGCTATGATCTGGATCCAGCGGTTATTGCCTGGACAAAGCAGAATTGCATAGCGAATGGCCGCACCTTCGCTATCACTCACGATATCCAGAAAGGTTATGAGGGTGCGCATGTGGTCTACTCTCGCCACTGGATGAGCCCGCAAGCCTATCAAAATGGCGAATTCTTGAAAAAGCAAGAGATTGAGAAAGCACTTCAATACCCGCAGTGGATTTGCGATGCGGAAAAGATGAAACTAACTGACAATGCAATCTTTACACACCCCATGCCCATCGATCGTGGCCATGAAGTGACTGATGAAGTTGCGTCTGGTCCACGTTCATGCATCTACGATGTAGCAGAGAACCGACTTCACGTACAAAAAGCGATTATGGCATTGACAATGGGAGGACTGTAATGGCTAAGACTGCAGTTGTTGCCATCGGTGGCAACTCATTGATCAAAGACAAAGATCATCAAACTGTCCCGGACCAGTACGCTGCCGTAGTGGAGACATGCACGCACATCGCGGGTATGATTGCCCAAGGCTGGGATGTGGTGATTACCCACGGAAATGGGCCACAAGTTGGCTTTATTCTGCGCCGCTCCGAGCTGGCAGCCCACGAACTACATACGGTACCTTTGGATTCTTGCGGAGCGGATACGCAAGGCGCTATCGGCTACATGATTCAGAAAGCGCTCTACAACGAATTCCGCAAGCGAGGCATGGCAAGGCAGGCAGCGACCGTAGTGACACAGGTTTTGGTGGATAAGAATGACCCGGCTTATCAGAACCCTTCCAAACCCATTGGTTCTTTCATGGATAAGGAGAAGGCACTCAAGCACCGTGATGAAGAGGGGTGGACTGTAGTCGAGGACGCGGGACGGGGTTGGCGACGCGTAGTTCCTTCACCCATCCCACAACGCATCATCGAGCGCGATGCCATTAAAACGCTTCTCGATAATGGTTTCATTGTGGTGGCAGTGGGTGGTGGTGGCATCCCCGTCGTCGAGGACGAGGAGGGCAACCTGGTGGGGTCAGAAGCGGTTATCGACAAGGACTATGCCAGTAGCCTGCTCGCCAGCAGTATCAAAGCCGACCTCTTGCTCATCTCTACAGCGGTGGAGAAAGTGGCATTGAACTATGGCAAGCCTAACCAAGTATGGCTAGACCGAATGACCCTAAGTGAGGCGAAGAAGTATCTTGCCGAAGGGCACTTCCACAAAGGCAGCATGGGACCCAAGATTCAGGCCAGCATCTGGTTCTTGGAAAAAGGAGGGAAGGAAGCCCTGATTACCAATCCCGAAAACATCGAAAACGCCCTGAGCGGCAAAACCGGCACGCGCATTGTACCCGATTAGATAGAAAGGGCTATGGGGTTTTCCCCAAAAGCCCTTTTACTTACTGTACTAACGCAGGGCGTAACTGACGTATCCTCTCTAAGGAAGCCTTGGCTTCTTCAATGGTCAACTCAAAGATCACTGGTCCGGAGAAGCCAGAGCCAGCTAGCCGGTCGAGGAAGTCGCCTAAGGGTAAATCCCCCGCACCCAAGGGCAGATGGTCAGCGATGTGTATTACACCATCCAGCGATTCGCGGTGGTATCCATCGTGTAGATGCACTTCTGCCAGGCGCGGCAGGGATTGCTCCAGAGCGTCAAACAGGGAAACACCGGTGGTATAGCCGGCTAGCACATGGCCAGTATCAAGGCATATGGACAGGTCAAAAGACTCTGCCAGACCCAAGGTTAGGTCGAACGGAAACTCGACAGTCTCCACTGCTAGCAAGCGGGGAGGCAAGCCGGTGCGTTCCAGAAGCTGCTCTATGCTACGGCGTGCCTGTGCAGCGAAGAGGCTCATGACTAGAGGGCGCATCATTTCGAGTGCTTTCATGCGCGAAAACTCGGCAGCCAACGCACCCGTAGCATGCAAGATATAGACTTCAGGCTCCAGCGGTGCAAGCCGCAGCACAGCATCTACTAGTGTATCCACCGACCCTTCTCGCACCATCTGCATCGGCGTAGAAGGTTCAAGCGACCACAGTGGCAAATGCACAGTGTAGCTGAGCCGGCGTTTTTCCTTCAACTGACGCAGACGTTCGATGGCCATCAGGTTATAGCACTGTGGAAAGAAAATAGTCAGGTCTGGATTCAGCTCAATGAGCTGGAACCCCATATCCGCCAACTGGGCTACTTGAGCAGCTACATCTACATCTAACCGCACAGACATGGCCTGCAATGCCTCTGCTACAGGCTGCTTAGCGGCAGCCATCAGGGTGCGAGCATGTTGAATCAACAATGAAGCCTGCATTTGTTCAATTCCGAAACGCAATCGTATTCCTCCTTTTGGTCAGTTATTACGCAGAAGAGGCTTTTAGAACTTCCTTAGCCTTCCCCTGTCCTCGACCCTTTTATAAGTAAAGCCTCTGGATGGCATCTTACCGCTTTTGGTCAATTCTGTCAACGATCGTTTGCACTCGCGTCAGAGCATGAGGCCCTGAACCGCCAACGCTGTCTGTGCCCAGCTCTGCACCAGGACTTATCGGTAGCAGGGCAAGAAGTTGTCACAGGATATACACCTGATTTGCCTCAGATGAGATGTTGAGGGATAATGAGATGTCAAATTTCTACGGCAGGCGGAGTCGCTAGGTGGAGGCTGCAATCAAGTACGAGACTAAACCCTGCTGGTGTGTATTACAAATGAGGGAGGCAATAAAATGAGTGAGGAAATGATCCCGGAAGAGGCTGAGGGGAAGCCGCCAGAAGAGATGTTTTCTGCAGAGACTGTGCCAGAACCCGAGATGGAAGTGGAGCAAGGGCCCGCTGTAGAGGGTATGCAGCCGCCGGAAGTTCCAATACAGCCTGCTACAACCTGGCCAGCAAAGGACGTGACGGACAACGATCGCTTGATGGCTGCTTTAGCCTATGCCACCCAGGTCATCGTGCCCATCATTGTGCCGGCTGTGATGCTGCTGGCAGAGGAAAGCAAGAAACGCCCGTTTCAGAAATTCCACGCTATCCAATCGTTGGGCTTTCTTGCAGCGGCGGTTGTTTACGAGATCTTGGCAGCGATCGTTTTCACAATACTGACGGTTGTCAGTGCCGGATGCCTCGGTTGCATACTGTGGGTGCTGTTCTTTGTCCCTGTCGTACCTGCCTTCTACTATGCCTACCAGGCATACAAGGGATTGTACTTCAAGATTCCCTTCCTCACCGATTTCATGGTCAAGAACAAGTGGCTGGAAATACCGGCTGAGTAGATGTAACCGCAAATCTGCGCAGCGGATTTTGTTTTGGACAAAACTAACGAAGTAGTTAGAATAATACCCAGTCACTGTATGCATTGCGTGTGGTTTTGCGCACGCCTTGAACCAATTACATAGGACATGCAAAAGCGGTGAAGAGGACGAGTATACGGTTTTTTGATGCTACAGAGAGCTGCGCAGAAGTTGAGAAGCAGTGCAGATAAGCCGTAGAAAATGGCCTTGGAGCTGCAAGCTGAACAGAGGTATTGCGTTTGCCCTGTGCCAAGCGCAGAACCTGACCTAGTAAGCTGAGCCGCTTTGCCCCCGTTAATTGGGCACAGTGCCACGTATGGCACTGACTAAGGCTGCTGATGTGAATCAGCAGCGAATTAGGGTGGTACCACGAGAGCAAACCCTCGTCCCTGACGGACGAGGGTCTTTCGTTTAAGAAGGAGGACCCAAATGGGCAAATTCTACGTTACGACGCCAATTTACTATGTGAATGACGTGCCCCACATAGGGCATGCCTACACGACCATAGCCGCCGATGTGCTGGCACGCTATCATCGCTTGATGGGGGATGATGTCTTCTTCTTGACAGGCACGGATGAACATGGACAAAATATCGAGCGCATTGCTGGGGAGCGGGGTCTTTCCCCGCAAGAGTATTGCGATAGAATTGTGGCCCAATTCAAAGAACTGTGGCGCATGTTGGACATCTCCAATGACTATTTCATACGCACCACAGATGCACGGCATATCACCGCCGTGCAAAAATTTGCCCGTGCCCTTCTGGCTTCCGGCGATGTATACCGAGGACGCTATGCCGGCTGGTACTGCCCACGTTGTGAAGCATTCTACCAGCCTGATGAACTTTTGCCAGGGAACCTATGTAGTGTGCATCAACGTCCCTGCGAGTGGACCGAGGAGGAGAACTATTTCTTTGCCCTGTCTCGCTATCAGGACAAGCTGTATCATTTGATAGCCGAAACAGATTTCGTGCAACCGGAAACGAGGCGCAATGAACTGCTGGGGGTTTTGCGCCAAGGGTTGCAAGATTTCAGCATCTCCCGCGAGCGTGTGCGTTGGGGCGTGCCCCTGCCAGACGACCCCCAGCAGGTTCTGTACGTATGGGTGGATGCACTGCTCAATTACATTACCGCCATCGGTTACGGTGACGATCCAGAAACATTCCAACGGTACTGGCCGGCTGATGTACAGTTGATGGCCAAGGAGATCATCCGTTTCCATTGTTTGTATTGGCCGGCAATGCTCATGGCCGTTGGATTACCGGTACCACGCTTAGTGTTTGCGCATGGCTGGCTGACCAAGGATGGCCAAAAACTGAGCAAGACCACTGGCAACATCATTGATCCCTTTGATTTGGTACAGAGATTTGGTGCAGATGCCGTGCGTTATTTCTTCTTGCGCGAGGGGGCTTTCGGTGCGGATTGGGATTATACCGATGCCGCTTTCATCCGCCGCTACAACGCTGATTTGGCCAATGATTTTGGCAACCTGCTGAATCGTACGGTGCAGATGGTCGTGCGTTACTTTGATGGCATCGTACCAGAGCCTAAAGGAAAGCTCGAGCCGGTGGACCAGAACTTGCTGGATTTGGCTGCGTGCTTGGGAGAACAAGTTGCCGATGCAGTACGCCGAGTTGCGCTGCAGGAGGTCTTGATCCTCACGTGGAAGGTGGTGGAGGCAGCCAACCGCTATGTGCAGGAAACGGCACCCTGGGAACTAGCCAAGGAACGAAAAACGGGCTCGGCACAAGCAGAAGAGCGACTGGCCACTGTGTTGTACAATCTGGTAGATGTGCTACGTCTCTTAGGGTACATTGTAGAACCAGTAATGCCACGCAAAGCAAAGGAACTGCTGAGGCAACTGGGATTGGAATTTGATCCTAGTGCGGGCTGGCAGGCTCTTACTGCAGTAGGAACGTATCCAGCAGGCACCTTGCTCTCGCCTGGAGAGGTGCTTTTCCCGCGATATGAGCAGTGAAATTCCATTGACGCAGGATTGGCTTGCCGCAACTCATCAAGGTTGGCAAGTTGTTATTCCATTCCACCTACCAGCACTCTGCAGAAAAGCGACGACCTGCTCTAATCGGGGCAATGCTGCTCGGCCGCCCAGGGCTGTGCAGTTAAGGGCTGCTACCGCGTTGGCAAAACGGGCTGTTTGCTCCAAGGGCCAATTCTGCAGCAATCCATAGATGAAAGCACCATGGAAAGCATCGCCAGCTCCGGTGGTGTCTACGATAGGCACTGAGAAGCCGGGTATGTGACACTGTCCTTCGGCTGTAAAGCACTTACATCCTTTTTCTCCCAAAGTGGTTACTACGAGCCGTGCACCCGTCTGAAGCAAAAATTGAGCAGCATGGTCTAGGTCCTGCTGACCAATGTATGCTGTGGGGAAGTAGGCGTTGGTGATCAATATGTCCACCCAGGGCAAGAGTTCATCCAGGTGGGGGCGAGGCCTGTTGGCATCGAGCACGACCGTGCCGCCAGCCTCGTGCATGGCTCTTGCGGCTAAGATAGCAGCGCTCATATGGTGCCCATCCAGGTGCAAGAACCGCGCAGTAGTGATGTACGAGCAATCTTCTGGCTGCAGTTCCACTTGCGGGCACGTGCCTCGATAGCACAGGATAACGCGCCGTCCGCTGCCAGATTGTACGAGGATCATGCAGATGGGAGTGCGCGCGCCTACCTGGACCCGCAGGCGCTGGATATCCACTCCTTCTTGTTCAAAGGCTTGTTTGCAGCGCAGACCCGGCTCATCATCCCCGATGACACCAATAAAGCCAGTTCGGACTCCCAGCCTGGCGAGAGTCACCAGCGCTGTAGCCACAGGGCCACCGCCCGAGGTAGCGAAATCCTCCAGATTTGCGGTGGGGGAGTCAAATTCGGGAATGTGGTCAATAATGCCTAGATAATCCCAGGCACAATAGCCCAGGCCAACCACGTCCAGGGAAAGGGAAGAGGTCATGGTAATCTATCCACAGCCGATTGTGTTCCCCAACCCGGTTATGCTGCTCCTTTTGTCCCTGGGTTTGCGACAATCATGGTTCGGAGTTGTGCTTCGTCAATCATGGGAATGCCCAGTTCGCGCGCCTTGGCATACTTGCTGCCCGGGTTCTCTCCGACCAGCAGATAATCTGTCTTTCTACTCACACTGTCCACAACCTTGCCCCCATTCGCTTCGATGAGTTGCGTGGCTTGCTCTCGGGTCAAGGTGGGCAGCGTACCCGTGATGACAAAGATCTTGCCAGCCAGTGGGCCTGCCACTGCGCGCGGTGCTGCCTCTTCCTCCATTTTCACTCCGGCTCGTTTCAGTTTCTCCAGCAACTGGCGAGTTTGGTCGCTGGCAAAGAAGGCAGCAATGTTGGATGCATTGACTGGTCCTAACCCCGGGATGCTCTGCAATTCCTCTACAGAAGCGTGGCTGAGCTCTTCTAAGGAGTGAAAGCGCTGGGCAAGGGTTTCTGCCACGATGCTACCAACACCTCGGATACCTAACGCGGCAATCACGCGAGCCAGTGGGCGGTCTTTGCTGGCCTCGATAGCAGCAAGCAGGTTGTCGGTGCTTTTATCGGCAAAGCCCGGGAGTCTCAAGATGTCTTCTCGTTTCAGATAGTAAAAATCCGCAAAATCATGTAACAAGCCATGATCCACGAAAAGTTGCGCCAGGCGTTCGCCAAAGCCCTCGATGTCCATCGTGCTGGCCCAGTGTATGATGCGTTGCACTGCCTGTGCTGGACACGCCGGGTTGACGCAATAAACCGCCACCTCCCCCTCTGGTTTGAGCGTGGGTGCCCCACAGGCAGGGCAATTTTGAGGAATCGTGATGACTTTTTCCTCGCCTGTCCGAAGCTCAACAATTGGTTTCTCCACCTGGGGGATGACGTCACCAGCGCGTTTGACGACCACCATATCGCCCACGCGGATATCCTTTCGCGCGATGTCCTCGAAATTATGCAGTGTAGCACGCTCGATGGTCACGCCACCAAGCTGCACTGGTTCTAATATGGCGAAGGGGTTCAATGTGCCCGTTCGCCCGACATTGATGCCCAACTCCTTCAGGCGAGTGGTCGCTTCACGAGCCGGGAATTTGAACGCGATCATCCCTCGTGGGTCTTTGCCCACTACACCCAGGCTTTCTTGTATGGCCAGGTCATTGATTTTGATCACCACCCCGTCCACTTCATAGGTTAGTGTGTTGCGCTTCCGCATCCACTGCTCGCTGTAGGCTATCGCCTGCTCCAGATCATCGAAGAGCGCTATATCCGGATTCACTGGGAACCCCATGTCCATCAGGTAGTGGAGTACTTCCCATTGTGTACGCAGCTCTACACCCTCGCTAGCTACCACGGCATAAGTGAACAGGCGCAATGGGCGGGATGCAGTAACGGCGGGATCAAGCTGTCGTAGGCTGCCCGCTGCAGCGTTGCGCGGATTGGCAAAGGTCTTCTCACCCTTTTCCTGCTGGCTGCGGTTCAATTCCTCAAAGTCGCTGATGCGCATATAGGCTTCGCCGCGCACTGCCAATCTTCGTGGAGGGGGTGGGCCGTCAGCATGTACAGGTATACGCAGGGGCACAGAAGGGACGGTGCGGAGGTTTGCTGTGATGTCCTCGCCTGTTTCGCCATCCCCTCGTGTGGCTCCCAACGTGAAAAGTCCATCCTCATAGTGCAGGACCACGGTCAAGCCGTCGATCTTGGGTTCGACGACGAACTGCAGTTTCGCATCCACTGGCAGTAGTTTTCGGATGCGTTCGTGCCAGGCGCGTACTTCGTCGCTATCAAAAGCATTGCCTAGGCTGAGGATCGGCGCGGGGTGTCGCACCTTGACAAACTGCTCTCGTGCCTCTCCTCCAACGCGCTGCGTTGGAGAATCTGGCGTAACGAGCTCGGGATACGCCGCTTCCAGTTCGCGCAATTCGCGCATCAGGGCATCATATTCTGCATCGCTAATTTCTGGTGCATCTAAGACATAATATAGATAGTCATGGTGTCGAATCAACTGACGCAGATGCTCGATGCGTTGTCGAATATCGCCCGACATCACTACACCTCCTACGGTTTACATTAATGAACCCAGAGCAACAGCGGGCTCATTTCACGATGATGGGGAGTTGGAGTTTGTACGGCTGATAAAAACCATGGTCGCGTAGAACGCTGACCGTATCTTCACCAGTGTTAGAGACCAGGACGTGATAAGTTAACGGATTCACGGCGATACCGCGGTATCGCCCACTGCCAATAGGCAGTGTATATATCCATTGGTCCATATCTGCATCATATACGAACACCATACTGCCTGTGCTGCTGGTAGCAAACACATTATTGCTGGCGGGATTGACCGCAACAACATCCAAACCGCTGTGCCCCGGCGAGGGCACGACATACAGTATTTCATCGGTGGCGCCATTTATAATCACCAGCATGCCACTGGCCGAGGCCACATAAATGCGGTTAGTGATGGGATTGACCGCCACTCCATAAGGCTCCGGAGCTTCATTAAAGGCGATGGTTTTATAGATGCTTTGTGTGTTAGCATTAATGACAGTGACCCCGCCAACATCACTGGGTGGATAACCTCGATTGGTTACGTAAACCTTGTTGGTAGAAGGGTTGGTCGCTATCTGCCCAGGCAATAGACCGACAGCAATCGTTTTGCTCACCGTAAGGGTGTTTCCATCAATGAGCATCACAGAGTTTGCCGCTGTATTCGCCACATAGATGGTATTGGTTGTAGTCAACACAGCAATGCCACTAGGTGACTGCCCGGTACCCAGAGGTATCGAACCAACTTGCTGATTCGTACAAATATTGAAGACTGCTATGCTGTTTGTCGCAGCATTGGCGACGTACATACGGCATTGCTCAGGGTCTACAGCTATGTTGCCTGGGTTTCCCCCACCACTGCTGAACCGGGTATGTCGCCAGTCGAGGAACCCTTCCAGGCTGGATACCGAGTTCTCACCGCTATTGGCTACAAAGAAGCGGTTCGTGTTGGGGTGGACAGCAATTCCTTGCGGCTGACGGCCCACGGGGATTGTGCGCTGGACGGCGATAGCTGGAGTGGCAGTGGGAGTAGGCGTGGCAGTTGGGAGAGGTGTCCAAGTGGGGGTAGATGTTGGAGGCGGAGCTCCTTCCTCTTCAATCAGAACATTGTCTACGTAGAATTGGTCCTGCCCGCCTGATACTGGATCGTTTGCCTCGATAAAGATAGTGAGACGGTTGCTTTTGGCTTCTACTGAGGCGTTGATCTGAACCCAGGTTTTATCCTGGCCATGCCAAGGTGTCCAGACGATATCTGAGGACTTGGGGTTCACTCCCCCTGCGGGATGAACACCAACGCGTTTGTTCAGCTTGCCATGTTGCACTGGGCTGGTTGCTCCCCCGTAGATACTATACACCCAGACGCGTACAGTGTAGCGTTTGCCCGCTTGTATGCTCACTGTGCTTTGCGCCGAAGTCAACAGGGTGGTTTGCATGATCCCCGCATACCATGGCACACTGTCCGCCCAGATCATTTGGCTGGCCTGGCCTTCGTATTTGTGCAGCGTCGAGCGGAGATATTGAGGGGGAGAACCTGGACTCAGATCATAGGGGATCCAATATTGCGCAACGTACCCGGCTCCGTAGGGATAAAAGTCACCCTCAAAGTCGCCGTTGAGGATGAGCGCAGACAGTGTTTTTACTTGTTGGGCTCTGCCCGAATGGCTAAACAGAAAGACCAGACAGACAGTTACTAGCAAAACCACAAAGCTCCGCAGCTTGTTGGTCATTTTCTACTCCTTTCTCCGCCTGGTTTTTGCATGTTGATTATAACATGGATACAAGGCAGAGACAACATGAGACGTTTATTCTTAGGCACAAGGACTAATGGACAAAATAGGGCATTTCGAGTAAAATGTTTAATGTGACCTATTCTGATAATAGTCTTGTGATCGAGGAGGAAATCTTGTCACAGCTCACGGATTTGTATGTGGAAATCGCAGCCTGTCAAAAGTGTGCTCTGGCGCGGGGGCGCATGAATACTGTGCCAGGTGAAGGTCCAGAACACGCTGACGTGATGTTCATTGGTGAAGCGCCGGGCTATCACGAAAACCGCTTAGGACGCCCATTTGTCGGTGCCGCGGGCAAGTTCCTGGAGGAGCTATTGGCCTCCATCAATATGCGGCGCACCGACGTGTATATCTGCAATGTAGTGAAGTGCCGTCCTCCAAACAACCGCGATCCACTACCTAGTGAAATCGAAGCCTGCCGACCATATCTGGACCGCCAGATCGAATTGGTTAGGCCGCGCTTGATCGTTACGCTAGGGCGTTATTCCCTGGCCAGATTCTTGCCCAAGGCAAGCATTTCCAAAGTTCATGGTGTGCCTGTCAAGGTGGGCGACGTAATCGTATTGCCACTTTTTCATCCTGCCGCGGCACTGCATCAGCCGAAATATCGTGCCGATATCGAGCAAGACATGCGCAAAATCCCTGAGATTCTTGCTCAAAAGGACGAGGTTACGGAAGCACCAGCAGTCCAACAAGCAGAACAATTGAGTTTATTCTAACCCTTGATTGCGCGTGGAGGGAAAGATTGGCTAAAAAGAAACTCAAGGTGATTCCATTAGGTGGTCTGGGCCAAATTGGCAAAAACATGCTGGTCCTTGAATATGATGACCACATATTGGTGATTGATGCCGGGTTGATGTTTCCGGAGAACGAGATGTTGGGCGTTGACATTGTCATTCCCGATATGAGTTACGTTCTGGAACGCAAGGATAAAGTACTGGCGGTTATCGTTACGCATGGTCATGAAGACCACATAGGAGCTCTACCCTACCTCCTTGCGCAGATCAAGGTGCCGGTATATGCCACGCGTTTGACACAGGGGTTGATCGAGGTCAAGCTTCGCGAGAGCCGGGTGAACGATGTAGAGCGGTATACCATCCGCCCCGGAGATGTGCTCACGCTGGGGCCATTTTGCATTGAATTCTTCCATGTTAGTCACAGCATCCCGGACGGTGTTGGCCTGGCAATCCAGACAGAGGTTGGCCTGCTCATGCACAGCGGCGATTTTAAATTTGACCATAGCCCAGTAGATGGCCAACCCACCGATTTCGCCAAACTGGCTGAGTTGGGGAAAAGAGGCGTTTTGCTTCTTCTCTCGGATAGCACAAATGCAGAGACGCCTGGCTATACACCTTCAGAGACAACGATTGCGCGCATTTTTGAAAGTGTCTTCTCGCGGGCCCGGGGTAGGGTAATCGTCGCTACTTTCGCTTCGAACATCTCGCGTATTCAGCAGGTGGTCTCCACGGCACAGCAATATGGCCGCTATGTAGCAGTGGCGGGACGGAGCATGAGCAACAACGTGCGTATGGCTATGGATTTGGGTTACCTTCAAGTGCCTGATGGGCTCTTGTTAAGCATAGATGAAATCCAGAATCTGCCGCAGAAGCGAGTAGCCATTGTCTGTACCGGTAGCCAAGGGGAACCCACTTCTGCGCTAGTACGCATGGCGCGTAATGAGTATGCTCCCGTGAGTCTGCTGCCTGGAGATACGGTAATCGTATCCGCCACGCCTATTCCAGGCAATGAAGAGCTAGTCAACCGAACGATCAACAATCTCTTCCGGCTGGGTGCAGAGGTCTTTTACGATGAATTGCTCGACGTACACGTTTCGGGACATGCGAGTCAGGAAGAATTGAAACTCATGCTGAACATGACGCGGCCCAAGTTCTTCGTGCCCATTCATGGCGAGTATAGGCACCTGGTACTGCATGCTCGACTAGCTGAGGAAGTGGGTATCCCGCGGCAAAACATCTTCGTGCTGGAAAGTGGGCAAATGCTGGAGCTGAATCAGGATTCAGCCCAGGTCGTAGGCACAGTGTCAGATGAGTATGTCCTCGTGGATGGCCTGGGCGTGGGTGACATCACGGAAGTAGTGCTGGAAGATCGTCGCCTCTTATCGCGCAATGGATTCCTTGTCGTCACACTTGTTGTGGAAAAGGGTACTGGACGGATATTGTCAGGGCCAGAGATTACCTCTAGAGGATTCGTCTATGTGCGCGAATCGGAAGAACTGTTCGAACGGGTTCGTGCCGAAGTGCTCAAAGCGGCAAAAGAAGGGGGCAACCACGTTTTGCTAGGCAACCGTATCAAGGATGCTTTAACCCGCTTTATCTACAATGAAACGCGGAGACGACCCTTGATCCTGCCGGTTGTGATGGAAGTGTGAACAATGGCTAATCGGGGCAAACAGCCGAAGAAAAGACAAAAGAAACCAGGGCTAATCCCTCTGGACATTTGGCTTGAAATAGGTGGCATATTGTTGTTGGGCCTAGCGCTGGTTACCTTGCTCAGCTTGTTCTCTATCAGCCGTGGCACGCTTACCAGCACCTGGCTTCGCCTTCTACGCGAGGCTGTCGGTTGGGGAGTGTATGCTTTGCCCTTTGGCTTGGGAGCACTAGGTTTTTGGCTTTTCTTGTTTGGCTTTGGACGCGAGATTGATGTTCCCTTGGAAACGGTGTTGGGGATCGCGCTCTTGTTCTTGGGTAGCCTAGGCTTGTTACACTGTTTGGTTAGCGATCCGCAAGCTGCAGCCCAAAACGGCCTAGGCGGTGGATATGTGGGTTGGGCCATCAGCAAAGCGCTGATCAACAGCTTGGGCTACGTGGGAGCCGTACTGGCTTTGGCAACGATGCTTGTCATTGGACTGATTGCTGCTTTTAGCATCTCGATGGCCAATGTGGCTCAGCATGTGCTGGCTATGTGGCAAAGACTCGTGGACTGGTATCGCTATTTTCGGGCACCAAAAGTGGAAAAAGCAGCCCCAACAGCCAAGGAAGGCCTGCCGGAACGCCTGTCCGCATTGTTGCGTATACAACCACCACAGATAAGTGAACCCACTCAGATAGCAGAAAAACGCCCCTCTATCGCTCCAGTAACTAGGCCAGTTACAACTGATCGTGATCTCTTCCCTCGTGTCGTGGGGGGAATGCAGGAATGGCGACTTCCCCCTATGGAGGAGATTTTGGAGCAAAGCTCGGAACAAGAGCTAAGCCAAGCAGAGATCCGCACCAGAGCCCGTATTATCGAAGAGACATTGGCCAACTTTGGTGTGCCAGCCAAAGTGGTCGAGGTGAACCCTGGCCCAACCGTCACTCAATTTGGCGTTGAACCGGGATTTATTGAAAGGCCAGAGCGCTCTGGGAAAACAAAACGAGTCAAGGTCAAGGTTAATCGCATCAGCGCTCTGGCCAACGACCTAGCGCTTGCCCTGGCGGCATCGCCTATTCGCATCGAAGCGCCTGTGCCAGGGCGTTCACTGGTCGGCATCGAAGTGCCCAACACCAGCATTTCCCTGGTTAGCTTGCGCAGCGTGATTGATTCCGAAGCCTTTCGCAGCGTTCATTCCAAGTTGCGCATTGCCCTGGGGCAAGATGTGGCGGGACAGCCCGTCGTGGCTGACTTGGCGCAAATGCCGCACTTGCTCATTGCCGGCGCTACTGGATCGGGCAAGTCCGTCTGCATTAATTCCATTACCGCTTGTCTATTGCTCCACAATACCCCTGATGACCTACGTCTAGTAATGGTGGACCCTAAAATGGTCGAATTGACCAATTTCAACGGCATCCCCCATCTCTTGTTCCCGGTGGTGGTCGAAATCGAGCGCGTGGTCACAACGCTGAAGTGGATAACTGGTGAGATGGATCGGCGCTATCGGCTTTTCTCTAAAGTGGGTGCGAGGAACATCGAGGTTTATAACCAAATGCAAGCCGAGAAAGGCGCTGAACCTTTGTTTTACATCGTGGTGCTCATTGATGAACTAGCAGATTTGATGATGGTAGCTCCAGATGAGGTCGAACGCTATATCTGTCGCATTGCTCAATTGGCCCGTGCAACAGGTATCCACCTGGTGCTTGCCACACAGCGCCCTTCTGTTGATGTCGTGACGGGGCTGATCAAAGCAAACTTCCCTGCACGGATCAGTTTCGCGGTAACCTCGCAAGTAGACTCGCGGGTAGTGCTGGATACAGGCGGAGCGGAGAAATTATTGGGGCGTGGAGATATGCTGTACATGGCTTCGGACTCAAGCAAGTTGGTTCGCCTCCAAGGCTGTTTCATCTCCGACGCAGAACTACAGAGACTGGTAAATTACTGGCGTAGTTATCGCGTGAGCACCCCATTGCCACCAGGAGCAGCCCTTGTGCAGCAACCGCTCTGGCAGGACATGGTCGCGAAGGAGAGGGAAAGCGCTGGCAAAGATGACCTGCTGGACAAAGCCATCGAAATCGTGCGTGAGCATGATCGGGCATCCATTACTTTGCTGCAACGCAAGCTGCGTATTGGCTATTCCAGGGCCGCACGTCTGATAGACGCCATGGAGGAACAGGGGATTATTGGTCCAGAGGAAGGTCCAGGGCGCGGACGCCGGGTCTACAAGCAAGAAGCCACCAGTAATGAGTAACAGCAACGAACTGCAGGTTACAGCCCTAACTCATGCCTGGAGAATGTTATGAGCAATGAAACTCCCGCTGAGGAACATGTTTCCAAACCATATTATCATATGGAGACGGACCTCTTCCGCTGGCACCAGTATCAAGGCGGCAATACCAACGACTGTGCGGCATTCAGCGTGGCCATCGTGGGCAATGCTCTACTGAACGGTCCATATTTTGACGGAGTCACTGTAGCGCGGGAGATGGAAAAGCCCTTTTTTGCCGTCTGGCCACTGCCCCATGTTGGCATCCACAAAATTCCCAACTGGGCTACCCTCCCTTGGGGCATCTCTGGATATTTGCAGCGTAAGAATATACCTGCTAGGCTTCAGTGGTTTGGCAATCTGGATAATCTCTTGCGCAATATCCAGGAGAATCGCTTTACCATCGTTATTATTGGGGATATTTTGCGCCGATGGGCACATGCCAAAATCCTGTACGGGTTTGAACCCACAGGGCCGTTCCCGGAGAGGGGGTTCTATTTTGTTGACCCTGGTTATCCTAAAGAATGGTCTAGACCACGGCATCCCCAGGGGGTGTTTCTCCAAGATGAAGACGAATTCAAGCAGCAGTGGGGTAATTTGTTCCGCATGTATGTTGAGGTAGGAGCGTAGGTTCACATCGTGGGAATGGGTTCATTGCATGGGGGCAGTGGTGCCCAGGCAACTGGCACAGGCGCCACAGAATTAGGTATGGAGTTGTTGCGGGATGGAGCACATTACTTTGGCCTGTGCCTTACAGCGGAACACCTGCGCGCTTTCCAGATCTACTATCAGGAGCTCTGCGTCTGGAATCGCCGGTTCAATTTGACCGCAGTAACAGGTTATGAGGAAGTGCAACTGAAACACTTTCTCGATTCATTGACTTGTCTTCTGGCTTTCCCCACGCAAGGCACAGTCTACACTGGGGGCATCCCGGATGTTGTCCCTCTTTCCATGGCTGAAACTCCACTGCTGTGCATTGATGTTGGTACAGGAGCTGGTTTTCCAGGGCTGCCATTGAAAATTATGCGACCAACAGTGCATATGACCCTTCTGGACTCATCGCGCAAGAAGATCCTTTTCTTGGAGCATCTGGTGAAACGCCTGGGTCTGACAACTGTGGAACTGTTATGGGCACGGGCGGAAGAAGCAGGGCGGGACGCACTTCACCGGGAACGCTATGATATTGTGCTGGCACGAGCCGTGGCTGACATGGTGGTATTAGTGGAGTATTGCCTACCTCTATGCCGCAAAGGTGGCTACTTGATCGCCCAAAAGGGAGCAGAGATTGAGGCTGAGTTAAAGGCAGCCGAAGAAGCAACCCGCCTACTGGGAGGCAAGCTACGCGAGGTGAAGGCGCTGCAGTTGCCTGGGTTGCGGGAACCGCGTTCCTTGGTGCTGGTAGAGAAAGTGGCACCAACGCCGCCAAAGTACCCGCGTCGTCCGGGTATGCCCAAGAAGTGCCCCCTAAGTGCGATGACCAATTCTCAATGACAAATGCTGAATGATCAATTGGGATTTGCTTTTGTCATTGGGATTTTGACATTGAACTCGTGATCCTACCCGCACATACACGCCAGAGGGTTATGCGGGATAGGAATTCTGTGCTGTAGGGTGTGAAATCGGTTGTCGTGATAATGACCTGTTGTGCTTGGTCAATGGCTTCCAGCAGATAACGCCGATGTGCGGCGTCTAATTCGGAGAGGACGTCATCTAGCAATAGGATGGGTTTGTCTTTTTTCTCCTGAGTAGTCCATGCTACTTCGGCCAGTTTCAGGGACAGCGCAATGGTCCGCTGTTGCCCACGCGAACCATAGACGTTCATATCCACACCATTCACCAAGAAACGGAAATTGTCACGGTGTGGCCCAACCAGCGAGATGCCTTGTTCCTGCTCTTTCGCACGCATTTCGCGCAGTTGGGCAGCAAACAGAGCAGCGATATCGCGCAGTTCATCGTCCTCTTCCTGTGTGGATAGGTTATCCATCCCAGCGGGCAAGGCCAATTGGAAGCCTGACCTGGGCCCCGGCCCAGGACGGACACTAGCTTCATACTCCAGCCTCAATCGCTCCGCTTCTCCAGTGAGTTTCAGATGAATGTATTGCACAAACTCATCCAATTGCTGGATAACTCGCCGGCGGCGGGCAATCAGATATGCTCCGTGTTGGACCAGGCGCTGATCCCAAAAGAGGAGTTGTGCTTCATCGTAATCGTGGCCCCGCAGAGATTTTAACAAGTAGTTGCGCTGTGTCAATACGCGGTTGTAACGCTGCAACTCACGGTAATACTGCGGGTCAACCTGGCTGATGGTATCGTCGAGGTATTGGCGCCGCAACTGGGGTGGACCGTCTATCAGGTCAATGTCTTTGGGCAAGAAAAGCACGGTATGGAGCAGACCAATGGCATCCTGAGCCCGCTTCTGTACCCCATTTACGCGGACGTGCTTACGCACACTGGCTGCATTTGCCCCCAGACTGCACGGGCTATTCTGCACCAGCGACAGCTCGATTTGATCCGTCTCCTCACCGGACTGAATCTGAGCCACCAAGCGGGCAAAGGACAAGGCTTCTTTCCATGCCAGCCAGTTGACCAGTTCACGATCCACATTGGTACGTGGCGAGTGCATCCGGGAAAGGTAGTAGATAGCCTCCAGTAGATTCGTCTTGCCCTGTGCGTTATCGCCTTGCAGCAACACGATGCCTGGTGGAAAATCCAGCTCCAAGCGGGAATAATTTCTGAAATTAGTCAGGCTCAGATGTAAGATGCGCATGTAACCTTCCAATGCAGCGGTCAGCTATATTATACTAGCAATTACCCAGATTGAAAGAGCACGCATCTGTATCATTTCCAATCTTCCCGATTCGCGCTGAAGGGAGCCCGAAATTGGTGTATAATATGAAAGTAATCCCGCAACATCAGGGGAGCGAAAAGAGGCTTTAGCGTGCCAATTCCCTTGCCTTTTCATATCCGCCAACCGTATGAAGATATCGTGCGATTGCGCCATATCGCCGAGGTCTTGTTGCGCAATGGCCTGGGCTTTCTGGCCGAGCAATTGGATCTCGCTCGTTTTCTGCCGCCTTGGAGACGAAGGAATATTGCTCCTGAGAACGAAGTAAGCAAATATTCCATTCCAGAGCGAGTGCGTCATACGCTTGAGGAATTAGGGCCAACCTTTATTAAGCTAGGCCAGATGCTCAGCACACGTCCCGATCTCCTGCCACAAGAATATATCGAAGAGCTTTCCAAACTGCTAGATGCGGCTCCGCCGGTCCCTGCAGATGAGATACTGGCTCAACTCGAAAGGGAATTGAATGCCCCACCTCAAGATATCTTTGCTCATTTTGAGACAGAGCCGATGGCTAGCGCTTCTATTGGTCAAGCCCATCGTGCCACTTTGAAAAGTGGGGAGAATGTGATTGTCAAAGTCCAGCGACCGGGCGTAGAACGCATTGTAGAAGCGGATTTAGATCTGCTCATGCGGCAGGCGCGTTTCCTGGAACACCGTCTGGCCCTAGCACGCGAATACCGACTCTCAGACCTTGTACACGAATTTGGGCAGACTTTGCGTGATGAACTGGATTACACCGTCGAGGGCCGCAATACGGATCGCTTGCGGCGCAATTTGCAGCTTGATACGCGCGTGATTGTGCCACACGTGCATTGGGACTTGACTACACGTCGTGTCATCACTTCACAGGAACTATGTGGCTACAAACTTCTCGATCTAGAACTGCTGAAAAGGGAAGGTTACGACCTCTCTGCCATTGCTGAAGTCATTGTGGATGTATATCTCAAACAAGTCTTTGTGGATGGTTTCTTTCACGCGGATCCACATCCAGCGAATATCTTGATTTGTGATGAACGGATTGGTTTTGTTGATTTTGGCATGATGGGCTATCTGGCACCTGCTACGAAGGATTTGCTCGCTGGTCTACTGGTGAGTGCAATGAATGAGGATGTGGATGAAGTCGTGCAGACCATGGTACGTCTGGGAGCTGCAGAAAGGCGCATTGATCTCAATGCGTTGCGCGGTGATATCCAACGCCTTTTTCTCCGCTACTATGGGTTGGCCTTGGAAGAAGTCCATCTAGGCGACTTCTTAGAGCACATCATGGCTGTCGCCTTCCGATACCATATCCATCTTCCTGCCGACCTAGCTATGCTGGCACGTACAGTAGTAGTTCTGGAAGGGGTTGCACGGACACTCTCCCCAGACTTTGTGTTGGTGGAGAAAGCGCGCCCATTCATCCAGCAATTGTTGAGCGAGCAACTCTCTCTGCAGCACCTGGGGGCGCGTGCTGTGCGTACGCTGCACGAACTAGACCAATTCGTTCAGGTGTTACCACAACGCCTTGACAAGCTATCCAGCCAACTGGAACAGGGCGATATGACCTTGGGCATTGACCTCCGTCATCTGCAGAGCCTGCTAGCCAAACTGGATCGGATAGCGAACCGCCTGTCCTTCAGCATACTGGTTGCGGCATTGATTATCGGTTCTGCCCTGATTATCCTAGGTGGAGAAGCCACTTCAGTTTGGCGGATGCCCGTTATCAGGGTTGCTCTGCCCATCGCACAAATCAGTTTTGTTGTTGCAGGGGTGCTCGCCGCATGGCTGTTTTTGTCTATTATACGCTCAAAAGGCTTATGAAGCCCGCGATGGCAGCTAACAAGTAGCAGAGGACTCATCTGCATATTATTGACATGGAAAATCAATCACATTGAAGGAGACGACATGAAGATACTGGTTACGGGAGGAGCAGGCTTTATCGGCTCGCACGTTGTAGATGCATATGTAGAGCAAGGCCACGATGTAGTAGTTGTGGATGATCTCAGCACAGGCAGGAGAGAAAACGTTCATCCCCGTGCACGGCTTTACCAGATGGATATCCGGGATGAAGACTTGGAGAAAGTCTTCGCTGAGGAAAAGCCTGATATCGTCAATCACCACGCGGCAAAGGTCAGTGTTCGTGAGTCTATGGAGCGCCCGCTTCTCTACGCTGATGTCAATGTGCTCGGTTCTCTCAGGCTTCTGGAGATGAGCCGTAAGTACGGGGTCAAGAAATTTATCTATATCTCTACTGGTGGAGCTCTCTATGGTGAACCCGAATACCTGCCTGCCGATGAAATGCATCCTATCCATCCCCTCGATCCGTATGGGGTGAGCAAAGCCTGTTTTGAGTATTACCTACCCATATATCGCACCAACTATAGCCTTTCTTTCACTGCCTTGCGCTATGGCAATGTCTATGGTCCCCGACAGGATCCTTACGGCGAAGCAGGGGTAGTAGCTATCTTTACGGGACAGATGCTGCGTGGTGAGCAAGCGGTGATCAATGGATCAGGCGAACAGGAGCGCGATTTTGTTTACGTTAGCGATGTGGCACGAGCTAATGTCTTGGCGCTTGACAAAGGCGATGGCGGGTTCTACAACATTGGCACGGGCATTGGCACCTCGGTTAACCAAATTTTCGCCAGGCTCGCGTCAGCAACTGGTTATGCCAGGGCGCCGGTGCATGGCCCTCCTAAAGCAGGGGAAGTGTTCAAAATCTATCTCAACGTAGACAAGGCCAGACGTGAGCTTGGCTGGTGGTCTGTCGTCAGCCTGGAAGAGGGCTTGCGTCTCACAGTGGAGCACTTTCGGGCAAAGGGTTGAAGATCATGGGAGCATAAGATGCGCATCGCCGTCAATGCTTTCTTCCTAGGACAGGAGGCTACCGGCAGCGGTCAATACATATACCACCTGTTACGCGCTTTGGAACAAGTGGATAAGCACAATGAGTACCTCCTGTACAAAAGCGAGAAACCAGGTTTCTCAAACTCTGTACAGATATTGAAGACTCCCTTTTCTCGTCATTTTGAGAATTTGGATAAACTTTGGTTTGAACAGATTTCCTTTCCCTTGGCTTGCCGTAACGCATCTGTGCATCTCGCCCATGTGCCATACTTTGCCTCGCCACTATGTCCCACAGTGCCCACCATAGTCACCATCCACGACCTAATACCGCTACTGCTGCCTGCTTATCGTCGCTCTGTGCTGATACGACTGTACACTGGTCTGGTTGCTGCTGCTGCGCGACGTGCTGCATATATTATCACGGATTCCCAGTCTTCTAAGAACGATATTGTCAAGTACCTGCGTGTGCCTCCTGAGCGAGTCCATGTTATTTACCTTGCCGCTGATCCAGCCTGTCACCCCATCCGGGACGAGAATGCGCTGGCTGCTATGCGTCATAAGTACGGGCTTCCTGATGATTATCTGCTGTATCTCGGTGGCTTTGATCAGCGCAAGAACATTGCCATGCTGCTCCGGGCCTACGCACAGGTAATGAAGGCACTGGGAGACACAGCACCTTATCTGGTCATAGCCGGTCGTTTGCCAAACAAGGATACGTCGTTGTTCCCCGATCCCAGGCGGATAGCAAGGGAACTTGGGCTGGAGAAAAAGGTCATTTTCACTGGTTGGATAGCGGAGGAGGACAAACCTGCTTTATATAGTGGTGCTTTGCTCTTTGTCTTTCTGTCCCTATACGAGGGCTTTGGGCTGATGCCATTGGAGGCCATGAGGTGTGGCATTCCTGTGCTTGCTTCCCGTGTCTCATCGTTGCCGGAGGTGGTGGGAGAGGGTGGATTGTTGGTGAATCCCACGGATCTGGATGAAGTGACGGAGGGTATGCTGACCCTGCTGCGCAACCTTGAATTACGGCGAAAACTCGCGCAACAAGCCCTTGTGCGAGCGAGTCAGTTTGATTGGGCAGAAACTGCAAGGCAAACGCTTGAGGTATACAATCTAGCGATGAGCACAGCTACTTCTCAGTGGGACAAGGAAGCGCACGAAGCGCACGCTCGATTTGACTAATTGCTCAATTCGCATTAAAATATAATGACGACGCGGGGTGGAGCAGTGGCAGCTCGTTGGGCTCATAACCCAAAGGTCACAGGTTCGAGTCCTGTCCCCGCTACTTTTTTGGCACGATGGCGGCGTAGCTCAGTTGGCAGAGCAGGGGACTCATAAGCCCTGTGTCACTGGTTCAAGTCCAGTCGCCGCCATATTATTATAGAATTTTGGTTACAGCGAAGCGCCTTCCTGCCAGCAATGGTGGAAGGCGCTTTTTGCATATCTTGGCTAAAGTCAGGCTAGGTTTTTGAGTAACGTAATCTTGGCTGTAACGAGATCGTTCACAATCTGACTGATACCACCGTTGCCTACGATGGTCAGGAGGCGATGTGCTTCAAGTGTGCGCTTGCGCTAGCGCGACATCATCTCGCATAGTCAATTCATATACTGCCCCGAAGTATTATTCCGTGCTGCACAGCCTGGTATACATCGAGCAACTTCTCTGCTGCCCGGGACCAAGTGAAATGGCACGCCTGTATTAGACCACGCGCGATCATCTGGCTGCGCAAGGCTGCCTCGTTCAGCATTTGCCGCATCACGTTGGCCAATACCAGCAATCAGAGGCCCCTCGTCTTGCTATCGCTCAGCTTACCCGCCCACTCCCGTGCCTTGGGTTTGCGTATGGTCAACTTGAACCAAAGGGGGAGCTTCGTCTATTCGTTCACCCCATATCCGCACTTTAGGAAACTGAATTGACAGGTGGGGAGGATGGTTGTATGATTTCCCAGACGGGAACTGTTGCCTGTAGCCAACTCGTTCACTGTTAACTCGCAATGGAAATCAGGAGGGACAATGCGTACACCGATCATTGCCGGAAACTGGAAAATGCACAAAACGATCGCAGAGGCAACTGCACTGGTTCGGGAGATGCGCCGAGAACTTGATGCAATCGAGGATGTGGAGGTCGTGCTTTGTCCACCTTTCACAGCTTTGTCCGCTGTAGCAGAACTCGTCCACGCGACCAAGATCAAGCTAGGCGCTCAGGATATGTATTGGGAGGACCAGGGTGCATTCACTGGAGCAATCTCCCCTATTATGTTAAGGGAACTGTGTCAGTACGTCATTATTGGACACTCGGAACGTCGCCAGTATTTTGGAGAGACGGATGAAGGCGTCAACCGCAAGGTTAAAGCCGCACTCAAGCATGGTTTGATTCCTATTATCTGTGTTGGCGAAAATCTAGCGCAGAACGAGGCAGGACAGACGGAAGCAGTGGTCAGTGCGCAAGTGCGAGCTGCACTGCAGGATCTCAACGCTACCCAAGTGAAAGCATTGGTCATAGCCTACGAACCCGTCTGGGCTATTGGCACAGGGAAGCCAGCAACCGGCATCGGAGCCAATGCCATTATTGGCCAAGTAGTGCGGGGCACTATAGCCTCCCTGTTTGGCGAGAGCACTGCCAAGGTTTTGCGCATTCAATATGGCGGTAGTGTTAGCCCAGAAAACATCGCCGAATTCATGACGCAGCCGGAGATTGATGGTGCATTAGTGGGAGGTGCTAGTCTGACCGCGGCCAAGTTTGTCGCCATCACCAGGATAGCCGCTATGAGTAAGCAACGGGGAACAGGAAGCCCAAAGTAGATGGCTGCTGATTGGATGCCATTGGTCTGGCTGCTTGTGCTGTTTGTCCCCTTGCTTCTGATCAAGCGATGGTTAAGTCGCCATCTACAAGGAGTTGGGCTTCTTCTCTCCGGCGACCAAGAAGTCGCTACTCTACTACATTATTTCATTCTGTTGCCAGGGATAATCTTGCACGAGTTTAGCCACTACTTGGCTGCAAAACTTGTTGGGGTGAAGACGGCCGGCATATCCCTGCAGCCACAGGCCAAGCGAGGTGGCGATGTGCGCCTCGGTGCAGTGAAGATCAGAAGGACGGATCCATTCCGCGAAAGCGTGATTGGATTGGCTCCGCTCGTTAGTGGCAGTATTGCCATCCTGCTCCTGGCCCACTGGCAATTTGGCGTCGAGGCTGTGCCCGTTTTGCGTCCGGAAACAGTCGTGCACGCTCTGGCTTCTGCGTTACAACGACCAGATGCTTTGTTATGGTTATATCTAATCTTCTCCATCAGCAATGCCATGATGCCCAGTGAATCTGATCGTCAGGCTTGGCTATCCGTGCTGCTATTCCTTGGACTTGTCGCGGCGTCTGTCTATGTCTCAGGTGTGACCGTCCGAGTACCTGAAGCATTAAAGCACTGGGTGCTGACTGGGGTCACTTACCTGGCTTTTGCCTTTGGCTTGGCTCTAGCAGTGGATATCCCGGTGGCCTGTGTGCTTCTTCTGGTGGAGGAGGTGGGAGAGGCAATATTACATAGGCGTGTAGAATACTGAAAGTGCGCGCTTGTTAATGAGGGTTAGTCCGCCGCTCACTCAGCCACGTGACAATAGCCAAGACGAGCACTGTCATTAGCCCTAACACAAGCAAGGCGATGAGCTTGAATAGTCGAGAAGAGATGCTCAGCGCCAGCACCCCAAAGGTGGCACTGAGCAGACAATAGGCCAGCACAACCTGGCGCTGCGATAGTCCTAGGTCTACCAGACGGAAATGAAGGTGGCGACGGTCTCCGTGAACGAATGTACCAGATCTGCGCATACGCAGCCAAATTAGCCACCCAACGTCGAGAATGGGCACAGCCAGCACGAGCAGAACGGTCGCCATCCGTGCTCCTGCCACAATGGATAATGTCGCCACGGCATAGCCAAGGAAAAAAGAGCCCATGCTGCCCATGAATACCTTCGCTGGGTAGAAATTGTAGGGCAAAAAACCCAATGTGCAGCCCAGTAAAGCCAAGGGCAGGAGAGAAACACTGTACTGCCCCACTCGATACATGTGGATGAAGAGGACCATAGCTACGATCGCCGCCACACTGGCCGCTAAGCCGTCAAGCCCATCGAGGAAGTTAAAGGTATTGATCATCCCTACGATCCACAATATCGTGATTGGCGTCGTCACATACCAGGGGAAAATCACCAACTTGTTGGTAAAGGGATTCATCACCCGCTCAATGAACACGAGAGTAAAAACTGCAATCAACGCTGCAATCAATTGCGCAACAAACTGGTATAAGGGTTTTAATTCAATCCGGTCATCATAAATGCCAACTGCGAACAGAAAAGTACTGCCGAGCAGAATCCCAACCAGACGAGTGAATTCCTTTGGGTCATGACCCTCGGGAGCTGGTAGTCGTGGCCCTAGTACTGCTGCAAGCAGCATCGCGGCAACGAAGGCGATATAGAGGGCAACGCCCCCTGTGCGTGGAATGATGCCCGCGTGCTTTCGTCTGCCCCCGGGTACATCCACTATGTTCCAATGATTGCCTATACGCGCAGCTATAGGGGTGAGAAGAAGGGAAAGGACAAAGGCTATTGTAAAGATAAGAAGAAATATCATAATGCCGAACTCATCTAGGGAACCCGGCTTTCTAGCAATTTCAGATTTCAGCCCGTGCCAAACTGCCGGTCGCCAGCATCTCCTAGCCCTGGCACAATATATCCTGCTGGTGGATCGTCTGGCTTGCTCGGTTCGGGGGTAAGGTGATCATCTATTACTGCAAGGTGAATGTCCACATCGGGATGGGCTTTGCTGAGCCGCTCCACACCTTCTGGTGCACCGATAATACCAACAAACTTGATGCGCTTGGCCCCCCAACGTTTCAGGATGTCCACCGTTGCCACGGCTGATCCTCCTGTAGCCAGCATAGGATCGAGGATAAGGCACACTTGGACAGTAGGATGAACAGGTAGCTTATTGTAATATTCAACCGGCTCTAACGTTCGATGATCCCTGTACAAGCCAATGTGCCATACCTCAGCCGCTGGCATCATTTCCCATATGCCCTCCACCATACCCAGACCAGCGCGCAGGATGGGTACCAAGCCAATCTTGTCAGTAAGCTCATAGCCTGTTGTGCGGGCAAGTGGCGTCTGGACCGTGATCTCTTTGAGTCCCAGATCGGCTGTAGCTTCATACGCCAATAATATTGCGACTTCGCGGATGAGTTCTCGGAACTTTTTCGGTTCGGTTTCTACGTTACGGAGCAAAGTCACTTTGTGCTGAATCAAAGGATGGTTTGAAACATAAACTTTTGCCATAATTATCACCTTCTAAAACTAAACCCTAAGGGTTTGCGCAACCCTTAGGGTCTATTTTCTACGCCTCACATTTTTTCAGGAGGCCTTCCCATTCCTCATCTACCCTGGCCTGAATCTCCGCGATTACATGTTTGAACTGTGGCTGGAAGAGATGCTGGAACCGTCCCTGGGTTTTGAGCCATTCCTCCACAGGCTTTTTCTCGCGAGGTTTGTAGTTCAGCTTCCATACGCCGTTCTCCACCTCGAACAATGGCCAATAGCAAGTCTCTACCGCGAGACGAGTAACCTCAATAGCGGTTTCTGTGCCATGACGCCAGCCGCGGTTGCAATCAGAGAACACATTGATGAACGAGGGGCCATCTGCAGCCGCTGCCTTTCTGGCTTTCTCCATAAGGTCGCGCCAATGGCTGGGCGCTGCCTGCGCCACGTAGGGAATGCGATGGGCGGTGATGATCTCTGTCAACGGTTTGCGCCACTGCATTTTGCCCGGGATGACCGTACCCGCAGGTGATGTAGTTGTATGAGCACCCATCGGCGTGGCAGAGCTGCGTTGAATGCCAGTATTCATGTATGCTTCGTTGTTCAGGCAGATGTAAATAAAACGATGCCCGCGTTCAAGCGCGCCTGACAGCCACTGCAGGCCAATGTCGTAGGTCGCACCGTCGCCACCAATGGCAATAAAGCGGATATTGCGTTCGGGAATCTTGCCTCTTCGCACCAACACACGGTACATCGCTTCAGCCCCAGCGATCGTAGTGGAGACATTCTCGAAAGCATTGTGTATCCAGGGCACGTTCCAGGCAGTGTACGGATACATGGATGTGGCGATCTCCGTGCAGCCAGTGGCCGCACCTACTACCACGGGTTCGTCTATGGCGTTCAGAATCTGTCGGATGATAATTGGCTCTGCGCAACCGGCACAAAAGCGGTGCCCTGGTGCCAATCGTTCGGGCTTAGCTGCTTGTTCCTTCAACTTGATTACCATGGCCTACTCCCTCAATCCTAGATAATTGACCAGCGTTTTGACCTTACCTGTCTCAGCAATTTCACGCAAGTCGCTGGCCACCCGTTCAATATACTCTGGGAGGACATCGCGTCCACCCAAACCATAGATATAGTTCACCACTTTCTGTGCTGCACCAGCAGCAAATAATGCCGCGCACACTTCCAGAAAAACTGGCCCGGCCCCTTCCATAGCGCCGAAGCTAATCGAGCGGTCCAGCACTGCGACTGCTTTCACATCCTTCAATGCTGCAACAAGTTCCTGCGCAGGGAACGGCCGAAAGACGCGTAATTTCAAAAGTCCAATCTTCAGCCCCTTTTTGCGCAGTTCCCTTACTACGGTACGTGCTGTACCGGCGGTAGAGCTGAGCACAATGATAGCCAGCTCAGCATCGTCCATGGCATATGGATCAAAAATGCCATAAGTGCGGCCAAACGTTTTGCCGAACTCTTGCCCCACATCGACAATGACTTTCATCGCCTTGCTCAGGGCATCGGTTTGCTGGCGTTTGTGCTCGAAGTAGTAATCCCACAGGTCCCATGCGCCAAAAGTAATGGGATGGTCAATATCCAGCAAAGAGTACTTGGGTGTGTACGTGCCGATAAATTCTCGCACTGCGGTGTCATCCGCTACCTCGACCAGCTCAACAGCGTGCCCAGTGATGAAGCCATCTTGCATAACCATCACCGGAAGGAGCAGATCGGGATGCTCCGCGATGCGCATGGCCTGGATGGTATTATCATAGGCTTCCTGCCCCGTCTCGGAATAGAGCTGGATCCACCCCGCGTCTCTTGCCCCCATCGAATCAGAGTGGTCGCAGTGGATATTCAAAGGAGCGGAAAGAGCGCGATTGACTACGGTCATGACAATGGGCAGTCGCAACGAAGCCGCGATGTAAAGCTCTTCCCACATAAGAGCTAGCCCATTGGCCGAAGTAGCCGTCATGACTCGTCCGCCGGCTGCCGCAGCCCCGATGCAAGCGCTCATTGCAGCGTGTTCGCTCTCCACAGCGATGAATTCCGTGTCCACCTCGCCATCGGCCACGTATTGCGAAAAGGTTTGGACAACGGCTGTTTGCGGTGTGATGGGGTAAGCAGCAACAACGTCGGGATTGATTTGGCGCATTGCCTGTGCCGATGCATGGGCTCCTTCCAGAGCCATTTTTGTGGATACAACCATTTCTGCTATGTCCTCCTCTAAAATGCGATAAGTAATAAGTGATGTCTGATAAGTAAACGCTTCTGACTTATCATCTCTTGCTTATTACTTCTCGCAGGTCTCCTGTACTTTTTCTTCTACCATCTGGATCACTTTGCCTGCTTTCCCAGTATGCTCGTGTGCCTCTACTTTGACTGGACATTCATTGGCGCAGATGCCACACCCTTTGCAATGGTAATAGTCGAATCTGACCCAGCGGCCATCCTCGACAATGATAGCTGCATCCGGACAATACACCCAACAAATCAGGCAATGGGTGCATTTGCTCATGTCATGCACCGGGCGCAATACACGCCAGGTTCCCGTGTTGTATTCAGCCGTACATCCTGGTTCCAAAACAAGCCCAGCAATAGTGGCTTCTCTCCATGTAGCGTTTTCTTTCCCCATGTCTATCTACCCCTCTTTTACTTCTTCGTAAGCGCGACGCAAGGCTTTCAGGTTGTTCTCTACCACTTCTGCGCGCAGTTTTGTCCCTAGTTTCTCCTGTACCAGATGCAGTGTGCTGTCCAGATTCACTAACCCTGTCGCCCGGATAATGGCACCCAGCATTAATGTGGCTGGGATGTCACGTTTGATCGTTTCTAACGCGATCCTTGTAGCATCTACCGTAAAAACTCGGATTCCCTTGTTTTTGAGCCCCAAATGTGTGCGGATCTGTTGTGGTGTTTCGGGCGTGTTGACGATCAACACGCCATTTTCTGCAAGTCCTTCCGAGACATCTACCACGCCGAGCAAATTAGGGTTCACGACAACTACAACTTCCGGGTTGAGGATCTGACAATGCAATTCGATTGGCTCGTCGCTGATGCGCGTATAAGCCTTAATGGGTGCCCCCATGCGCTCTGGACCGTACTCGGGAAAAGCCTGGAAATATTTGTTATCCTTGAGCGCAGCCTCAGCCAGCAACTCACTGGCAGTAACTATTCCTTGCCCAGCTCGTCCATGCCAACGAATCTCTGTTAACTTTGCCAATGGTAACCTCCTCAGTAATCGTGATAGGTGATAAAGTAGTAGATTGGGATAATTACATCATATGTAGATCGCAGTTACTTGGTGTTATGTGGTCATAATCCTCATGTAGATCCTGACCTTCTCTGCGGGGGAAATGGGGGAGGCTTACGGTGCTGTGTTCGCTCCAGCTTCTCCTGGCATTTGATACAAGTGGTCGTGTGAGGCATGGCAGCTAGCCTTGCTGGGTCGATCGGCTCGCCGCAGATTTCACAGATGCCATAGCCGCCCTTTTCCGCAGCCCGCAAGGCGCGTTCGATAGAGACCAGTTTTCTTTCCAAAGTCTGAATGATGGCTAAGGTCTTTTCCCGCTCATAGATATCAGCAGCGGCATCAACCGAGTCCTCGCCGCCTTCTGTAATGCGCTCTACCTCGATCTCCAAATAGCTACGAAGCCGCTTCAATTCGGCCTGGGTCCGGTCACGCTCCGCCCGCAATTTTTTCATTTTCTCTGTAGTCATCTTCTCTCAAAAGCAGCTAGAACTTGATCAGGGAGAAAACATCATAGCCTTTGAGTTTCTCCATGCCCTTCAAATAGGTGATGTCGACCAGAAAGACAATGCTCACAAGTTTGCCCCCGAGTTGCTCAATCAGTTCAGCGGCTGCCTTCGCTGAACCTCCCGTGGCCAGAACATCATCTACCAACAACACGCGCTGACCTGGCTGAATGGCATCTTTGTGAATCTCCAAAGTGTTGGTGCCATATTCCAGTGCATAACTGGCGCTGATTTTCTCCCAAGGCAACTTGCCTGCCTTGCGAATAGGCACAAAACCTGCCGCCAATTCGTACGCCAATGGAGCTCCAATAATGAAGCCCCGGGCCTCAATGGCTGCCACGATGTCTATTTCCTCATCGAGAAAACGATCGACGAGCGCATCAATGGCTTCCTGAAAGGCATCCGGATCTTTCAGCAGAGTAGTGATGTCCTTGAACAAGACCCCTTTCACTGGAAAATCTGGTACATCCCGGATCATTTTTGCCAGGTTCATGGATAACCTCCTCTATTAAATGTGGCAACATAGCTGAAACCGGGCACGATTGTATCAAAAAATAGCAAAATAAGCAAGTTGACATGCCCAATGTAACTCGTGTTGCACGGATGCGTTTTGGTTCTAGCTCCACCTGTGATATAATATTTTTGTGAGCTCGATCCTGCAACTGATCCCCTGCTTTGTGTCATGATCGGAATGAGCTCGAGGAGGTTTCCACAAATGATTACTGCGATCGTGCATAGCATCCGTGCTAGTCTATTGTCTAACCATCGAGTGGTGCTATTGAAAGATGTAAATGCAGAGCGTTATCTGCCTATCTGGATTGGTCCCTTTGAAGCGGAGGCCATTGCCTTGGCTCTACAACATATAGAGCCACCGCGACCTATGACGCATGATTTGCTAAAGGCGATGATTGTCGAGCTGGGAGGCACCGTTTCCTATATCTTGATCAATGCGTTGGTAGATAATACTTTTCATGGCCGCATCGTAGTGGAGATTGGTGGCCGACAGACAGAGGTAGATTCGCGTCCCAGTGATGCTATTGCTCTGGCTGTACGCTGTAATGCGCCAATCTATGTGGCTGAAGAGGTGATGGCCCAGGCTAGCATTGTCCCCAGCCCCGAAGTTGAGCCCACCGCATCAGTGGAACCAGTAACTCCAGAAGAAGAGGAGAACCTTTCTGTCTTTCGTGAATTTTTAGAGAGTCTGGATTCAGAAGAGGAGCAGAAAGACGAATAGATGATGAACATGGACAGATTGCCACCCCAGAATATTGAGGCTGAGCAATCCGTGTTGGGCAGCCTGCTGATTGACCGCGAGGCGATTATCAAGGTTGCACCCTTTCTACAGCCGGGAGATTTTTACCGGGAGGCCCACGGGCAAATTTATGCCGCAATCCTCGATCTCCATGAACGCCGCGAGCCTGCCGATTTCATCACACTTTGCGACGAGTTAGATCGTCGGGGGCAACTGGAGGCGGTTGGCGGGCCCTCTTATTTAACTTCGCTCATCAATAGCGTCCCAACCTCGATCCATGTGGAACACTACGCTCATATTGTGGAAAGGACAGCGATTCTGCGTCGCTTGATCGAGGCGGCAGGTAAAATAGCTGGATTGGCTTATGAAGAAGCGGAGGACGTAGATGAGGTCGTGGACCGCGCTGAGCAAATTCTGTTCGATGTATCCCAGCGACGAGTCTCACGCGGCCTGACGCCAATCAAGCGCATTCTGATAGAGTATTACGACCGCATCGAGTACCTGCACCAACATCAAGGAGAGATGGTGGGCTTGCCCACGGGATTCATTGACCTAGACAGGTTGTTAGGTGGTTTGCAGCGTTCTGACCTGATTATCGTTGCTGGAAGGCCAGGCATGGGAAAAAGCAGCTTTGGCATGACCCTAGCCCACAATGCAGCTTTGAAACATAATGCTGTTATCGCATTTTTCAGTCTGGAGATGTCCGCAGAGCAACTGGTGCAGCGGCTAATTGCTGGTGAAACGGGCATCAGTTCGCAGCGATTGCGCATCGGCGATATACGCGATATAGAATGGGACAAGTTTGTCAAGGCTACTGGTACTCTGTCAGAGACCGCTATCTTCATAGATGATACCCCCTCTCCTTCGCCGTTGGAAATTCGCACCAAATGCCGGCGTCTGGCTGCAGAGTATGGATTGGATTTAGTCATCATAGACTATCTGCAATTGATGCGCAGTGGCGTACGCAGTGAAAACCGTGTGCAGGAGATTTCCTATATCTCACGCGCACTCAAAGCTCTAGCGCGTGAGTTGAATGTCCCTGTGGTGGCTATGTCACAGCTCTCGCGCGCTGTCGAATCGCGGCAGGACAAGCGCCCCATCCTGTCCGATCTGAGAGAATCTGGTAGCATCGAACAAGATTCGGACGTGGTCATCTTTATTTACCGTGATGAGATGTACAATGAAAATACGGAGCGCAAGAACATTGCGGATATCCTGGTCTCCAAACACCGCAACGGCCCTACTGGTCAGATTTCACTCCGCTTTGTGAGCGAACAAACTAGATTCGTGGATCTAGATACCTACCATGAAGATTTGGGCTATTCCCGGGAGACAGAGTTGCCATGACTTCTTTTTCCGGGTTTCCCAGTGGCAAATTGACTTTCACACCACTACCGGACCTGTTTTTCAGCGAGTTGCTTCCGCTGATTGATAACCTAGTTGAATTAAAAGTAACCTTGCATGTCTTCTGGCTGCTCAAGGGCAAGAAGGGCTCTCTGCGGTATGTTACCTTGCGCGAGTTGCTGGGTGATGCCACACTGTTGCGTGGGCTACAAGGGATCGCCGCTTCTCCAGAGGAAGCGCTAAGCGAGGGCTTGGAGAAAGCTGTGGCAAGGGGGACATTGCTGCATTTGGTGAGTATAGAAGATAACGAACACTTTTATTTCGTGAACAGTGCTCAAGGGCGGCAGGCAGTGGAGCAGGCACAATTGGGTGAGATCCAACTGGCTGCGGGTGGCGTGAGGGTTGAACCCGCAACGCCTGTGGAACGTCCCAACATTTTTGTTTTGTATGAGCAGAACATTGGCTTGCTCCAGCCGATTATAGCCGAAGAACTGCAGGAAGCAGAGCGAACTTATCCACAGGAATGGATTGAAGAAGCCTTCCGCATCGCTGTAGAACGCAATGTGCGCAACTGGAAATACATACGTCGTATTCTGGAACGCTGGGCTATTGAGGGCAAAGATGAGGGCAGAGGCAAGACGCGTGAGAAAACCTGGTACACCGAAGAGGAGTACAGAAAGTACATCAAGCGCTGAGCAGGAAAGTGCAGAGGCCTGCCCCATTTGTCGCGGAGTAGGCTATTTCCGACGGGATGTGCCTCCTGGCCATCCGGACTTTGGTCGTGCCATTCCCTGTCAATGCAAGATCCGCGAAATGGAGCAGCGGCGTCTGCAGGATTTGCTCCGCGCCAGCAACCTGGGACTTTTGACCCGCATGACATTTGATACCTTTGTCCCAGAGGGTCATGGCCTCAACCCGCAGATGCAGGAGAACCTGCGCAAAGCGTATGAGAAGGCACGAGCCTATGCCGAGCATCCGCGAGGTTGGCTTATCCTGAAAGGTGGCTATGGCTGTGGAAAGACTCATCTAGCCGCAGCCATTGCCAACTATCAGGTCGAGCTTGGTCGCCCGGTGCTCTTTGTTGTCGTGCCAGACTTGCTTGACCATCTGCGAGCAGCCTTTGCTCCCGGCAGTGCAAGCAGCTTTGACCAACGCTTTGAGGCTGTGCGCACTGCTCCTCTGCTCATCCTAGATGACCTGGGCACACAAAGCAGCACATCCTGGGCGCAGGAAAAGCTGTACCAGATTCTAAATTTTCGCTACAACGCACAACTACCCACCGTTATCACCACCAACTGTGAGCTCGAGGATCTGGACCCTCGATTGCGTTCGCGCCTAGTCGAACTGGAATGGTCGGCGATGATTCACATTCTGGCTCCCGATTACCGAGCCAGCGCAGTGGTAGAGCAATCCGAGCTGAGCAGCCTGGGCTTGCACACGGATCAGACCTTCGATCGCTTTGACTTGCGCGAACATGACCCCGCACTAAATGCAGCACAACGCATGAACCTAAAGCGTTCGCTCCACATTGCGAAGGCTTACGCGGAGAACCCGGAAGGCTGGTTGGTTCTTACTGGTGGATTCGGCTGTGGCAAAACGCATCTAGCTGCTGCTATCGCCAACTACCGCGTACATCACGGGTTCCCGGCCCTTTTTGTGGTGGTACCTGACCTATTGGACCATCTGCGCGCGACGTTTGCTCCAGGAAGCAATGTGGGCTTTGACCGGCGTTTCGAGGAGATTCGCCGTGCCCCCCTGCTTATTCTGGATGACCTAGGAACGCATAGCGCTACGCCTTGGGCGCAGGAAAAACTGTTTCAAATTTTCGATTACCGCTACAACGCACGCTTGCCCACGGTCATTACTATGACCCGCGATGTAGATCTCGACCCTCGGCTGAAGACGCGCATTCTGGATGTCAGCCGCTGTCAGGTCTGGGAGATCACTGCCCCTAACTATCGAGGTGAGGCCCGCTTGCCGGATAAAGAAAGAGAGCGAGCAACTAGGGCTACAGTTCGGGGTCGAAGGAGCCTTGGGGTCTCTGGATGAAACTGAACACTCCTCCCATCAGGGGCGCAAGGTTTCCTGCCCCCAAATCATCTCCTAGATGCTGCTTTCTTCTGCTTGCAGCTTGCTTCCTGCTTCTGCTGGCTTTGTGGCTAGGGCAAGGCCCCATCCGGACTTATTTGCACAGTGTAACCGGAGAGGAAGATGCCTGGGAGCAAATTAAGGGCTTCGGGCGATTTGTTGTGCTGCAACTGACCAATCCGCCTCTGAATCTGGAGCCTTATGCCCCAGTTGCTCATGCGGGTGTCAATCCTTTTGGCGTCAACACTTTTCTTGAGCAAGAAGTCGAACCCGAAAAAGTGGAACTGACGCTGCAAATGATTCGCGAAGCTGGTTTTTGCTGGATTCGTCAGGAATTCCCCTGGGAGGATATCGAGCAGAGTGCTCGAGGCGATTTTTGGGATCACAAATGGAACAAGAGCGCCTGGGAAAAGTACGACCGTATTGTCGAATTGGCAAATAAGTACGGGCTGCAAATCATTGCCCGCTTGGACAACCCCCCTGCTTGGTCGCGTGCCGATGGTGATGCTAGGGGCACTTTTGCCCCTCCGGACGATTTCACTGACTTTGGTAATTTCGTTTATACCATCGTTAGCCGGTACAAGGGTAAGGTCAGGTACTACCAGATTTGGAACGAGCCAAATATCTACCCGGAGTGGGGCGAACAACCGGTGGATGCCGCGGGCTATGTCAGGTTGTTGCAAATTGCCTACCGACGAGCGAAAGAGGCCGACGCAGATTGTGTGATCCTCAGCGCAGGCCTGGCCCAGACATTGGAAACCGGCCCAAAGAACCTAAGCGACCTCATCTACCTGCAACAGATGTATGATGCCGGAGTGAAAGGCTATTTTGATATTATGGGAGTAATGGCTTATGGACTGTGGACAGGGCCAAGCGACCGCCGCACCAGCCCGGAATTGACCAATTTTTCCCGCCCCCAATTGATTCGCGACATCATGGTGCGCAATGGCGATGCGGACAAGCCCTTGTGGGCCACAGAAGTAGGCTGGAATGCGGTTCCTGTTGATTTTCCCGCTTTCCCTTCGTACGGACGGGTGACCTTAGAGCAGCAGGCACGCTACGCTGTACAGGCTTATCAGCGCGCGCAGGAAGAATGGCCGTGGATGGGCGTGATGAACTATTGGTTCTTCAAACGCCCCACAGATCAGGAAGTGGATCAGGTTTTCTACTATTTCCGTATGGTGGAGCCGGATTTTACCCCTCTACCCATTTACGAGGCCATGAAGGAATACGCCAATCGGCCACCGCGCATATATATCGGCTACCATCAAGAAGATCATTGGGCATTGGAGTGGGAAGGGGATTGGGAACAAATCAAGGACGAGCAGGCAGTGCTAGGCGCTTTCAATCGCAGCCACAAGCCAGGCGATGCGTTGCGTTTCACTTTTGTTGGCACAGAACTGGAGCTAGTGGTGCGTACAAGTCCTCAGGGCGGCGTGTTGCAAGCTAGCATAGATGGTGATTCTCCTCGAGAATTTTTCCTACACAGCGATAAGCCTGCGTATGAGGTGCGTATTCCACTTGCTCGAGGGTTACGTTATGGTCCTCACCATGTAGAGATGGTGACTCATGGCGAGCCTGGTATGTACGTGGACGTGGATGGGCTGCTCGTGCGCCGCGCATGAAACTGTAACCAAGATGTTCGTCCTCATTGTTGCTTGGATTGCTTGACATGTGCTATAATCGCTGATAATATTGAGCAACACATGAGAATGAACAGGGTTAAAGAAGCGGATAGCTAGGAGATACAACAGCGTAGAGTGAGCCGTTCGAAGGTGAGAAATCCCTGTGGACGAGAAAGTTTATGAGGTCGACCTCTCTGAGGCTGATGCGAATCTGTTAAATCGTATCCGGAAGGCGCTGCCCATCCTATCCGATCTCAGCCGCAGTGATTTGTTGCTGTATGTCCCGGTGGGAACGGAGGCAATGCTTATTGCTCAGGCCAGGCCGCATTCGATCTTCCCGGTGTATGAAGAAGACTTGGTGGGAAAGCGAGTGGACGTGCATCAGGCCCCTTGGGTTTTCCGTGCCCTGGCCAGCACCGAGTTGCGTCGTGGAGTCCAAAGCGGCACGGTGCGCGATGCCCCTATTGTGCGCGAAGTATTGCCGGTATTGGGTAGCAAGGAGCGTGCTATTGCTGCGCTGAGTATCGAGACTAACCTGCTGGCGCACGAACGACACCGTCGGCGTAGCCGGGCTTTCCAGCGTGCTTTGCGGCAATTACAGGAGATGGTCCTGAGAGGTGAGTTGGTCAATGCCGAGACACTCTCGCCCTTTGGCGAGCATGATGGCATTGTGGTCATTGATCTGCAAAGGCGAATACAATATGTAAGTGGCATCGCGGCTAACCTATATCGGCGTATAGGGTACATGGGAAACTTATTGCGCCAGAGCATTTATAGCATCGAAACCGCTGACGCTGAGCTGATAGACGAATCTCTGAACAAAGGAGCCTGTGTCGAGCGAGAGAAAGAAGAACATGGCCGTATTTGGATACGCAAGGCGATTCCATTATACGCCCCTAAGAAATGGTGGAAATTCTGGGTAAGGGGTGTCCCAGAATTGCCAGCTCCGGCAGGCTCAGTGCCAGTCGGGGTAATGCTCACGGTGCACGATGCCACAGAAGCGCGCGATAAAGAGCGGGAACTCAAAGCCAAACTGGCTATGGTTCAGGAGATCCACCACCGAGTCAAGAACAATTTGCAAGTGATTGCTTCGTTATTGCGCTTGCAAGCTCGAAGGGCTGCCTTGCCCGAGGTCGAGCAGGCACTGCTTGAAACAGTCAATCGCATTCTCAGCGTAGCTGTCGTGCATGAGTTTCTATCGTATGATAGCAGCACCGTGATCAATCTCCGCGAGGTCACGCAGCGCATCATTGAACAGATGGTGCAAAGCGTGGTAGATCCCAGCAAGAACATTCGGTTTCAGTTGACTGGCCCTGGTATCTACCTATCTTCGCAACAGGCAACGGCATGTGCATTGGTGATCAACGAGTTGTTGCTCAATGCGGTGGAGCATGGCTATGAACAGCGCAATGTGGGGCTGGTGACTGTTGATCTGAACGACGATGGGGAATGGGTAAGCATCCACATCGGTGATGATGGTGCGGGACTCCCCAGTGACTTTGATCTGGATGAGCGAGGTGGCTTGGGGCTGCGCATAGTGCGTACCTTAGTACAAGGTGACCTGAAAGGAAAATTTGAGTTGCGAGGCGACAAGGGGGTAACAGCAATTGTGACTTTCCCAAAGACATTTCTAGGAGGTGCTAAGAGTTGAAACGTACGAGGATATTGATTGCAGATGATGAATCTATCATTCTTATGGACCTGCGCGAGATGTTGACCAACCTGGGTTACCTAGTTGTAGGCGAAGCCAGTGATGGTCAAAGCGCAGTGAACATGGCCCGCGAGCTCAAGCCGGACCTGGTGATTATGGATATCAAGATGCCCGGCATGGATGGCATTGAGGCGGCTAAGGTGCTGACAGAAGAAAAGATTGCGCCAGTGCTCTTGCTGACCGCCTATAGCCAGCAAGACCTCATTGAGCGAGCCAGGGAAGCGGGTGTCATAGGTTTTCTGGTCAAACCATTCCGGGAGTCGAATCTTGCACCTGCCATCGAGGTTACCCTAGCTCGCTTTGAGGAGTTCCGCGCCGTACAAAAGGAAGTAGAGGATCTCAAAGAAGCTCTCGAAACACGCAAATTGGTGGATCGCGCGAAGGGCATTCTGATGGATACGCAGGGTCTGACAGAGCAAGAGGCCTTCCGACGCATCCAGAAAATGAGCATGAACACACGCCGTCCGATGAAGGAGATCGCTGAAGCGATTATATTGGCGCATGAAGTGAGAGAAGAGAAAGAGTCAAATTCTTAGAAACGGTCTTGAATTGGGTGGGGCAGGTTGCCCCACCCAATATGAGCAGCAGGAAGCGGCCTCTACTGGATTGAGATCAAAAATGCCCCAGCCCCATGTGAGGCGTTATGCAAATACGGGAAAAGGTTGTCATTGTCACTTACCTATTTTGGTGCTGACATGACTTCTAACGGTGAACGGGTAACGGGCAACCCATGAATAGATCGTGGATGTTGGCCTTAGAAACTGCTGTTCCAAAGTTTGTACTTGTCCTCTTGGTGGTAGCACTTGGCACAGCCCTTGCTTTGTTATCATGGAAGTGGGCTGTGCTGCTGGTCATTGGTGGCATTCTGCTATTTCTGATCCTGATCCGACCCCAGTTTGCCCTTTGTCTTCTGGCTTTCGCTGTACCCTTTGGCTCTATCAGGGAGTTGCCTTTGGGTCCAGCTGGCATCAGCGCTTCTGAGCTATTGATCGCGCTCTTGCTTGCTTCCTGGTTGGCACGTATGGTTGCGGCAAGACGCTTTTGGATACCACGTGCGCCTTTGCTCTTGCCATTGTTTCTTTTTCTTGGTGCCATCTTGCTGTCAACCTTGCCTGCTACTTCCCTCGAGTTGAGTGTTAAGGAAATTGTAAAGTGGCTTGAGGTTGCTCTGCTCTATTGGTTCATGGCGGATATGGTGGACGAACGTTGGGCACAATGGGTGGTCTTGTCATTGCTAGTTGCCGGAAGTGCCGAAGCGCTGGTTGGCGTGTATCAGTTCCTACGCCAGGTAGGGCCAGAGGGATTCATTCTCTTTGGGCGTTTCATGCGGGCCTATGGGCACTTTGCCCAGCCTAACCCCTTTGCTGGCTATTTGGGCCTTACTTTGCCTTTGGCTTATGCGCTGACATTGGAAGCATGGTCGCTGATACGAGCACGGAAAACGGAGCAAGTTCTGTTAGGGGGTGTTTCCATTGTTGCCTTTGCCACCATGTTGGCGGCGATGATCATGAGCTGGTCGCGTGGAGGCTGGGTAGGCTTGGCCGCAGCACTCATGGTGATCACGGCAGTGCGTAGTCGAACAGCACGGGGTTACGCACTGGTGATTGGACTGCTAGTGGCCTACTTCCTTCTCATTGGTGGTGCGCAGTATCTCCCGCCGGCATTAGTGCAGCGTGTTTCTGATTTTGTCCCCTACCTTAGTGGTATAGATGTGACCAGGGTGGAAGTAACGGACGCGAATTGGGCGGTGGTGGAGCGCATGGCACATTGGCTGGCAGCCGTAGGCATGTTCTCCGACCATCCTTGGCTGGGAGTAGGCATTGGCAACTATCCCGTCGCCTATCCGCAGTATACGCTGGGACGTTGGCGCGAGGCACTTGGGCATGCGCATAACTACTACCTCAACATCGCTGCAGAGGCAGGTGTCATTGGTTTAGGTGCCTATTTGCTTTTATTTGGAGCTTGTTTCACTCAAACCTGGCGCGTGATCCAGCGTCTGTCCAGGCCGGCTGCAGGGGTTGTTGCACAGCCAGAAGCAAAAAAGGAGTCTATGCTGGGTGGCTCGAGAGGATCTCGCCGACCAACGGAAATCCCAAGTGAAGCAAGGGATGACAGTAGGGCACCCTTGCAATGCGTGCGAGAGGGTTTGACCCTGGCTACGCCAGGATGTAGCTATTGGCGGGCAGTGGCATTAGGTGTTCTGGGGGTGCTCGTGCATCTTTCCGTGCATCATTTGTTTGATAACCTTTTTGTGCACAGTATGAACGTGCAATTGGGGCTTCTCCTAGGTCTTTTGTCAGTAGCCGAGAAGAGCATAGAGGTTTAGCATGCGCATTGGCATTGACTATACCTCGGCAGTGCATCAGGGTGCAGGCATAGGTCGCTATACACGACAGCTCGTCGAGGCGCTGCTCGAACTCGATGCCCAAAACGAATATACCCTATTGACGGCTGGCGGCTTACAATTATCCCAAGCCCAGCCGATTCGTTCCGAACTTGTACCTAAGAGTTCCTCACCTACTGTTTGGCGCAATTCACTTGCCCTTGCAAATTATCCTCGTGCGCGTATGGTTCGTCTGCCCTTTTCTGAGCGCTTTTGGACCGTGCTTTGGCATCGGCTGCGTGTGCCGTTGTGGGTGGAACTTTTCAGCGGTGCACTGGATGTGTTCCATTCCCCTGATTTCGCGCTTCCCCCAGTGCGCAAGGCTCACACGATCGTGACGGTGCATGACCTATCCTTTCTACGCGTTCCGCAGTGCTCGCACCCCAAGTTGCTTGCTTACCTATGCCAGGTAGTACCCTCGTCAGTGCGCCACGCGGATGTGGTGCTGGCCGACTCACAATGCACCAAGTCCGATGTGATCGAGTTGCTCGGTGTGAAGGCAGACCGGGTTCGGGTCATCTATGCGGGAGTAGGACAGGAATTTCAGCGTGTAGAGGATGAGAAAAAACTGGAAGCAGTGCGTGCACGTTATCGTCTGCCTGCTCGCTTTGTACTGAGTTTGGGGACACTACAGCCGCGCAAGAACTTTGAACGGCTGGTCGAGGCTTATTCACAGGTGAAGCGGGAGACGGGCGATGAGATCCAATTGGTCATAGCTGGCGCTCTAGGCTGGATGTACGATGGCATTTTCAAGAAGGTCGAAGCGTTAGGACTACAAGGTGTAGTGCATTTCCCAGGATATGTAGCCGATGATGACCTGCCCGCATTGTATAGCATGGCTGATTTGTTTGTTTTTCCTTCGTTGTACGAAGGATTTGGCTTGCCCCCGCTGGAAGCGATGGCCTGTGGGACGCCAGTTATCACGTCAAATGTTTCCTCCCTGCCTGAGGTGGTCGGTGATGCGGCATGGATGGTGGATCCTTTAGATGTCGGGGCATTGGCCAACGCGATGCGGCAAATGCTGAGCGAGGCAGCCTTGCGCAGCCAGATGATCGCGCGTGGTCTAATACAGGCGCGCTATTTCACTTGGTCCCGGGCAGCAGAGAAGTTGCTCGATGTATACCAGGCTGTGCAGCACGGAATGACGCTTCGAGGCAGTATATGAATTGACTAAGATGATGTCGTACTAGCGCAAGCGCACACCAAACTTGACAATTTGGGCAATTTGTGCTAAAATAAAATCAAACTGAAACAATAGATCTCGTTCGCCTGTGGCGAAAAGATCCAACAACCGACGAAACTAGAAGTGTGCGAGGACGCGGCAAGAGTATTTGCTCTAGCCGAGTTAAGTTTTTGTCCGTCGGTTTTTTCATTGCATTGTGCTGATTTGACAACTGAGAGCACTTTTGCTATAATATGCTTGCTGAAGAGCACCTTAACAACTGAAGAGTGATAGGAAGGTCACGCGGAAATTCGGGTCCGAGTCAAATCCAAAGTGGTTTTGAACCACATAAAACTGTACGGAGGGTTTGATCCTGGCTCAGGATGAACGCTGGCGGCGTGCTTAACACATGCAAGTCGTACGGGCTGGCGCTTAGCGGAAGCTTGCTGGGGGTGGTGATCATGAGAAATCATGAGAGCCGCTGATGGCAAGCGGAAGCTACTAGCCGGCCAGTGGCGAACGGGTGCGTAACACGTGGGTGACCTGCCCCAAAGTGGGGGATAACTATTCGAAAGGATAGCTAATACCGCATGTGGTTCAGCATTCGGTTGCTGAACTAAAGGAGCAATCCGCTTTGGGAGGGGCCCGCGGCCCATCAGCTAGTTGGTAGGGTAATGGCCTACCAAGGCGATGACGGGTAGCTGGTCTGAGAGGACGATCAGCCACACTGGCACTGAG
>JACIWW010000010.1 GCA_014360905.1 Chloroflexota bacterium | reverse complement strand
TCGTTGAACTGCCCTGCCCCTGTGCCAAAACTGCCCCAGGTCAGCACCGCCGAAACTTGAATGCGCCGCTTCTCGTATTCATCCTCAGGCAGTTCAAGCCCTATGCCTGCCACCTCAGGCCCATAGTCCCACAACTGCGCCGCAATGTCCTTGCGCACGTACAAGGCAAAGCGATGAACATAGGGCCACGATGTAGTGGATTGCGGATATTTGCGCGACCAGATGATATCCCACCAGAACTTACGCCTGGCTGGGTCGCGCAGATCGCTCCATATCTTGCCAGGAGTGAGATTGGAATACACATCTTGGTTGGGCCACCAGATAAGCCGGTAGTCTCGTCGTAGATACTTTGCAGTGAGTTGGGATTTCAGCTTGGACTCGTTCTCAGGGCCAATGATGACCACCTGCGCATCGCCTGACAGTCCTGTATCACCAGTGAAGAAAATGGCATTACGGTAATCCCGCAGGTACCAGACAAAAGGCCAACTGGATTCGTTGTCGTATGCCACCTTGAGATCCTTGTCGCCGGCAAGACGGCTCGACATCGCATCCAGTTCGTGCATCACTGCGCTTGTGTCGGGAGTCGAATCGGCGTACATCAGAAACTCGGTCGCATAGTCCTGATTGATAAAGGTGAGCATCCAGGCAAAGCGCACGGTTACCGCTGCCAGTACGACGAAAACCGCTGCTAGAATCATCCGCTCCCATCCACTTCGGCCCAGCGTTCGCCCAAAGCGGTACATCAAAGCCACAGCAATCAGCAACAGCACCAGAGACAACAGCCAACGCAGTGTCACCTCGAGCTGAACAATGGTCATGCCGCTGAACGGGCGAATTGATCCCGTCAGAGTAGAGAGCAAGACTAGCAAAGAGAAAAAGGCGATAGGCATCAATACCATCACATGCCCCGCTCCTTGTGCTAGCAACTTGCGCCAATCAGTGGATTCCCACATCTTACCGATGAACCAGCCCCCTAGCAATCCCAGCGGCAGGACCAAGTGCATGTTCTGCCAAGGCATTTTTTCACCCGCCCAGGTCCAGATGGCAAAGTTCGTCAGCGTCCAATACACGAGGAATGGCACGAATGCTTCTGTTCCATCCCTTATCGCTGCGCTCACTGGTGCCTCCTCCCGCTTAGCTACCCTGCGCCTGCGCCCTACTTGTACTGGTGCAGGGGCTATGGTCACCTGCTGCCCCCGTTCTGCCATCGTCTTGGGCAACCGACGCCATGTCCAGAAGTAATACACGATAGCTGCTCCCGACAGCAAAGAGGGCAAAAATTCGTACAGTGCATTCAGGAAAAAGAAGTAGTACCACGGCTGCCCGCCGCGCCGTACTCCTTGCTGCGACAGCCAGTATCCCAACATGCCCACCATGCCGGTGGCAATGCCGCGCGTATTGGTGAACAATGTCGTGTAAAAGAGAATGAAGATGACATAGTAGATTGCGGCACAAGTCAGCCAGACCTTGCGCTTCCACCACACCCCGATGGCTATCGAAACAGCCAACAATAGCAGCACCACGGTCCCCGTACGCACAATGCCAGTCGAACTATAGTCCAGGGGATTCCACTTGAACACACTGACAACCACAGGCGCAATGAGCGGTAGAGCCAGAGTCCCCAACAACAATATAATATCAAAGACTGGGTGCCCCTTCAGTTCCTTCAGTGGCTGCCGTGTGCGCACCCACTCCAGCAGCAAATACAGCACCCAGAAACTGCCGAAAATAGCGCCATAAATGAAAGCAATTGCCTTGCTGCACATCGCCACCGCTAACGCACCCGCTGTGATGTACAGCCAACGCTCCTTCCGGTCCCTCAGGTAATGGAAGAAACAAATCACCATGACCAACTCCGCCACCATCAGCCAGATGTCATGGCGGAAGTAACGTCCGCGGTACATCAAGGTTGGCGAGATGGTGAGCAGGAACATGGCTGCGATCGCTCCTGCCCGTCCTAGCCACCTACGCAGCGGCCAGACCAACAGCACCAGAGCGATGCTGAACAAGGCAGGCGCGATGCGCGCCGTGGTGTCGCTAACGCCGAAGAGGAAGAACACAAAGGCCACCACATGGTAGCCAAATGGCCCGTGATAGACGGGATCGTGGCGATAACCCTGGCCGGTGAGCAATCTCCAGGCTTCCCAGGCATGCGTGCTTTCATCGTGAGAATAGGAACGATTGCCCAGGTCACACAGGCGTGTCAACACCAGCGCCAAGACAATGAGAAACAGTACCACTGTCTTTCCATTGAGTTGCAAAACAGAGAACAGCGGCTTGTCCAAGAAACTAGGTTCGGTAGCGGCTTGATCCTTACTCATCACTCCTCACTCATTACTCCTCATCACCTCTCATTCATCACTTCGCGGTCGTACCCCTGACCCAGAGCACAACCTCCTCTGTCTGTGGCGCAGCCAGTGCTGATCTCAATCCTATCCACCAACGTAGCCACTCAAGCAGTGGATATTTCCCACCGAGCCAAGCCGAGCGCAGCCCAAAGTGCAAACCAATGTACTTTGCCGGGGCTGATGCTCCAACTGGCAAGATCACCCCTGCACCTTCTAGCTCCGCGGGCATCCTGCTGCTATAACTCACCTGCTCAAAGTCGCGCAAGTACCAGCCCAAGGGAATCTCCAGGCGCTCATCCACTAGCCAGTTCATGGCGCGCGGATCGCCCTCGAGATGGCTGGACATCTCAGCAGCTTGCTCAGCCAGTTCCAGTATCTCAGGCGAGGTCGTCGTACCCACTATGGGCTCGCGTGGGTCGCGTGCCTGGATATAGTTCAAGCGCACCCCTGTGCGCACCAGCATCAAGAACAACAACAATAGCAACGAAAGACTCGCTGCGCGCAGTGGAATCTCAGACCCAGCCATGCTCCAGAACAGAGCGTAGGCAGAAACCATGAATATCACCAAGGCAGCAATACGCAGCAGATAAACGGATACGGCTACAGTCAAATAGCTCACGAGCTGCATGAAGACTGCAGCCGAGATCACCATGCTGAGTGCTACCAATACCCAAAACACGGGCTCTTTCATGGCCACCTGCAATCCACGCCATGTCCTTTCGATAGCCTGGCCTGCAGCTAAGACGAACGGCAATAGGACCAGCAACACACTATTCGGCGGACGATACCCAGGCACAATGGTGAACAGGAGAGCAAAGACCACCCAGTAGCGCAACAGAAGGGTGAAAGTATCACAACGTTTCCGCTCCAAGAGAAACCCAGCCAGTCCACAGAACAGTGCGAGGCTTTCGTAAAAGAACAGCAATAGCAAAGCGCGGTACCACGGAGATTGTCCCAGGAAAACGAAGCCGCCAAGCCACTGGCCCAACTGGTCTAGAGTCAACTGTAATCCCAAGGGATTGTATAGAAAGGCCAGGCCAAAAACGAGAAAAAGCAAGGCAGCCAAGGTCAGCGCCCAGCGCCAAGGAGATGAATCCGCAAATGCATCGCGCCAGACCTGACGTACTTCATCGAGAAGCCTGTCCTTAGTAAACCTGGCCCGAATGCGTAAGAAGATGGGAAACGTGAGCCACAGAGTGAGCACCGTATAGGACAAAGGGCCAGCCAGAAGAGCCAACATCACCAAAACGACTGCTGCCGGGATATGCCATGTTCGTCGTTCTTCCAGATAGCCCATGAAAACGACAAGCAGACCCAGCGCAGCAAAAGCAGCGATTACACTGCCCTCCACCGCTCTGGAGAAATAGGTAAAGCTAGGGGAAATGGCCAACAACAAAGCACTGGCTAGAGCACCTATGCGGCCCAGATAGCGGCGCAGTCCATATGGCAAGAGCACAAGCAGCGAACCAAACAGAACACACCACAGACGTGCTTGGCTATCGCTGCCACCCGTGAGGAAAAACAGCAGCGCATTCAGATGGAAGAGCAAAGGACTGTGCCCACGCAGGGAGGCTGGAAGACCTCGTGCAAACCGCCAAGCAGCCAGAGTCAGCGCTGCTTCCTGCTCCAGCAATGGCCAGCGCCCCAAAGCAAAGAGGCGCAATGCCAGCGCTAGTGCCAAAATCAGACCGTAGAGGCCCACTTCTACGGTCAACACAGACCATTTATCCGCTCGCTCGCTAGTCGTTTCCGTCATCCATGTACCCCTGTTTCTAAAGCTTCACATCGTTTGGCAGCACCTAACCCTGCAATCTACGTGCCTGCCGCAATCAACGTCGGTAGATGCGGACGTTACCTACCTCATAGACCTTCTCCAAAAAGCGCGCAAATCGTTCCGCGGTGTTGGGAGGCAAGTTGTATTTGCTCGTTTCCACCGGCCCCAAATAGACATAGCGCACATTGTATTGCTCCAACAGGGACAAGACCTGCTTGACATCCGTGCTCCGGTATATCTGCTCAATATCGGGCCGGCGCTTATTGGCTTCTATCGAGTTACCTCGCCATTGATGCTCATGAAAATCCCAGCCAAGGATGGTTGGCAAGCCAGTAAAGGCGGAAACCCAGGCTGTCTCCGTATAGGAGCCGCCCGTGGATTCAACAATATACGCCACACCCCGCACATTGGATTGCAACCACTTGATAGCGGCATAATCATCGAGGCGGGCATTCTGCAGAAAGGCCATGCCATCGAGCGTAGGTTTGCCTCGGAAACCTCCTGTCTTATTGGGAATGCCCAACAATGGATAGACCATTCCCACCAATACCAGCACAACGAAGGCAACTAGCCAGAAACCACGCAGGGCTGGGTTTGCCAGCAAGGATGGCTTTGCACGCCCAAGAATGTAGTAACTACCATAGGCTGCAGCAATCGCCATCATCACCCAGGCCTGGTAGTAGAATTTGAACACTGTGTTCATGCGTGTGCCGAACGAATCGCGCAAGTACACGAATTCCACGGCCAGAGTGAGCAAAAAGCCAATCCCTGCAACCAGATAGACAAATAACAGAGCCCTTTCTGAACGACTAGACTCACCCTGCCAAGAGCGCTGAACGAGGTAGAGCAGCGCTGCGATCAGGACCGCCAGGAGCAAAAACGTCCATGGGTTGGTCAAACGCATCCAAACGGCCTGGCGCAACAACCCCATCACACCCGTGCTTCCTATCAGTGCCTTTACCCGCTCATCGGCCAGCACGCCTTGCAGGAACTGCTTGCCCGCCGGAGTGAGCATAACGGAGAGAACAGCCAATACAATTAACAACAACGGTCCTACCACTAGCCACAGGAACCAGTTCAAGAAATCGAATGGGAATCTACGCCGCTCCTCAGCGGGCAAGGACTTCACGGTTCTGACCACCTGTAGCACAATGAGAGTTCCAATGACGAAGACAAACAGACCGAACATCAGCAGATACTGGTGTACCCGTGTGACATTGAACAACACGGGTAGAACACCCCCTGCCTGTGATTGAAAGCCCAGGTAAAAAGGCAAATAGAGCAAGACGGCTGGCACTATCAGAGACAAAGCAAATGCCACGGTTGATACCAGCCATCGCGCGCACTGATGAAAGCGCTGTCCAATGAAGAATGCTCCTAAGACTGCTACAAGATGAATCGGAAAATCCCACGTGTTCAAAAAACCTAATGCGCCTAGGCAAAAACCCGCGAGCACCAAATCAAAAGCACGAGTCTGCCACAAGAAGAGCAAAGAGTCGCGCAAGGCAAATAACGGGCGTTGCAAGGCAGATGTCTCGCGCTTCGAGCTGCGCTCCGGGTCATCTGCACTCTGCTTGCTGCTTCCCTCCTTCCGTTTCCTACCCCTTGCTGCCCGTTCCCTGCTCTCTGTTTTGATCCAATCCCTGGCTCCCAATAGCAAGTTGAGTGCCAGAGCCATAGCCAGCAGGACAAAGGGCAAAGCCAACACGTGTGGATGCATGTCCCCCAGCAGGAAGCTGAATTGGGGGAACTCATCAATTACCTCCATGTGGTTGCCATACAAATCGCGGTCATTCACGACACGGGAAGCTCGCCACCACCACCACATGTCGGTGGGAATCCAGCGATTGTTTATCGGTGCCTCCATCAGGCCATTGACGTCCAGCCATTTCCAAAATGACGGCGAGCCAAGTCCCCGCGTATGCAGAACCTCGAAAATGCCCTCCAGGTTCCCAATGACCACCATGAACAGTGGTCCCAGCAGCGCCCATAACAAAGAGGATATGCTTTCCTTTGCCCGCTGTCCTTTATCCGTCGCTACCAGGTTGTAGACCAGACTGAAGGAACCTGTGGCCGTAAGGGCGAAGAGCAACGCAATGGCGAGGTTGAAAGCAATGCTAGCCGCAACGCCTGATAACTTGGTCAGCAAAGCCATCAGCAAGTAACCAAAGTAGTAGTAACTGATGGCAAAGCCAGAAAGCCACGGATCGTGGGGTGGGAACCGCTCGCTGCGTAGGATGGCATTGAGAAAAGCAATCTCCATCGGCTTTTCAGTCGCTGCTATCTCCGGATTGTAAGCTCGCACCAGAACCCATCCGAAGAAAGCTACGGCAAAAACGAGTTCTGTAGCCAGGAATAAGCGCCAGTTTTGACGCAAAAACTTTGCCATGTCCTGGCGGTCACGGCGTAGAATCAAGAACGATGCCAGCCCCACGAGCAGCAACGTGAACAAGATCGCAGTGCGAGTGTTATGTAAAAAACCAAAGGAACATCCAATCCACAGCAGATAGCCTGTCAGCAACAAGCCTAGAGGGCGCGCGAAGGCATACCCTCGTTCCGGGAGATGACGGAAAAGGCGCAGCGTAATGGGCAGTGCGAGCAGCCCAATCACTTCCATAATCAGCCACCAGCTCAAAACCGCCAACATGATATCCTCCTGATGAGCGACGAGTTATCAGTAACGAGTGATAAGTACCGAGTCATTCCTTATTTCTCGCTCGTCACTCATTACTCATCACTTATCACGTATTACTGCTTCACCTCATAGATTCTGACTTGCTCATTGTAATACGCTAAATCCAGCAAACCCTCTGCGCGCATGCGCTCGAACTTGTCCAGTCCTGGCCCGGGATAGTAGATGCGTTCCACCTCGCCCACGTAGATGTAACGCACCTCATACTTGCGTATGATATCCATAGCCACTCCTGGGTCTGGGTCACTGTAAAGTCTCTGCACATCATTCAGCCGCGTATCAATCCAGGTGCCAGGCATTGCCGACCGTTGCTGCCTCTGATGCCAGCTCCAACCGATAATGGTCGGCAATCCGGTATAGATAGCCACTCGCGAACCCCAGCGATAGAGCCCGCGGGGTTCCGTATTGGCCTCGGCAATGACCGGGGAACCCTGCACATGATCGAGCAGCCAGTTGATGGCTTCGTAATCCCATTTCAACTCGACGAGCTGGCCGCCATCATTGTACACTGCGCGTTTCATATATGCCATGCCATCCAATGTGGGTCCTACCTGCGCGTCAAAACGATCGTTGATTTTTGCCTTGGTTGCGAAAATGGGGTACAGGGAGGCTAGGAAGAAAAGGAAAGCAAACGCAGCCCACCATAGATTACGGCGATTGAGATGCCATGTGCGCAGGCGTTCTGCAAGATAGCTCAGGCCTACTGCCGCGACAACGGACCAGAGCACCCAAATCTGCAGGTAGAACTTGAACACTGTGTTCATGCGTCCAATGTCACCCCGCAGCACGACCAGGTCAACACCCAGGCTTAGAGCCAGTCCTATACCAAACAGCAGCCAGACAAAACGCCGTTTAGGCTCCATGCGCAAACGCAAAACGATCATGAGCGTACCCAAGATCAACAATAGCACAAAGATATAGAACCATTCCTTCGATTTCACTAGCCAGGCGATAAGCAGCACCATGGGCACGATCACGGCCCACCCCAGCGTGTCGAATTCCCGGCCTTTGCGCACCAAGCGCTGATACAAGGCAAACAGCCGTGGTAAGCGGTCCCAATAACGCAGAGCGAGCCGTAACATGCGCGCAGCGCCCTGCCGTACCTCGCGCCCAAACAACTCAACCCCCATCCAGGACATGGTTGCCCACAGGAACAGGCCATGGATGGCTAGATAAGCACCTAACCCTGTGCGCGGGCCTTTCCAACGCTCAAAGCTGACATAGGCTGTAGTAAAACGAGAGAGGAACGGCCAGAAGAACACATAGCTCAAGAACAACACCACACCCGCACGCCAGGCCACTGCCCACAATCCCTGCAGGTCAATGCGTCCCCGCAGTTCGTATTCGCGCAAGGCAAGCGCGATGCACACCACCAGTAAATAGGTCGGATAGTCCCAGGAGTTAATAGGGCGCAATGCCCCTACCACAAGACCCATCGCACTCAAAAGCAGCATCTCGCCCCAATCTACCCTTTGCGACAGGACAAGCCAGGTGCGCCGTGCCAATTCTTCGATGTCCTTGGGCAAGGAAGTGAATCGTGCACGCCCCGTAGTTCTCCTGCGTGCTTTCTGCCTGATGACCGCAACAGCCAATCCCAACGCCAGCAATGTGAAGGGCAGAGCGATCAAGTGCGCATGCAAATCCGCGTATAGGAAGGTGAAGAAGGGGAACTCGTTGATCTCCCCATTGGGCATCACCCGCGAGGGATTCCAATAGGGCCATTCGGGTCGAATGCCGAGTCTGGCCTGGCCACTCAGCCAACGCGATAAACCAGAAAGCACCCGAAGCAAATCCGTAAGGTAAGGGATGGAACTCTTAACCGTTGTCGTGCCCATGTCGTGCAGGGCTTTCAGTGGCACCCCGATTTCGGCCAGATTCCCCAAGACGGCCACAAACAGCGCTGCTAAGAATCCCCATAATAGCGCTGGCTGCCACCATTTTTCGACGAGCGACGACAAACGGCCTAATCTAGAGTTTGGATTCCCTCTGGAACTGACAGACCTCGCCCCTCTGGGTTTGGTCAGGGTGAGATTGTAAACAACACAAAAAGCGCCCATCGCCGTCAGAGCCGCCAGGAGAGGAATAGCCAGGTTGTAAGCCACCCAAGGAACAATGCCAGTGAATTTGATTAGTGTAGCCAAGACGATCTGGCCAAAGTAGTAATAGTTCAGATATCCTCCCGCAAACCATGGATCATACGGCGGGAAGATGCTGCTCTTGATCACGGCATTGAGGTATGCAAAATCCATCGGTTTTTCCCCACCCATAATAGGATGCCAGAGGTCGGGGTTCCCGTAGCGAATGAGCAGGAAGAAAAGGAAGAAAAGCAGAAACAAACCCTCGTTGATCCAAATCAGCCGCTGATTCGCCTTGTCCCGCCAGAAGCACAGCAGTTGCTCCCGCCTCCTCCAGAAGATGAGCGCAGAGCCGGCAGCCAGCAGAAGCAGCGCAACTCCGATGGCGGTGCGGCTGTAGCCAGTCAGGCCAAGGTTGACCAACATCCAGGTCACCCAGGTGAGCAGCAAAATGCCCAGTGATTTGGACAGAATGTAACCGCGATCGGCCAGATTGTGAAAAATCACATCAGCAAGAGGCAGGGTAATCACGCCAAGCAGTTCCACCAACAGGAGCCAGAAGAAAACAGGCAGGGCATTGCTGAGACTATCGCGTTTAAAGATCGCAGACCAGGTGCCGCCTTTGCGCTGTATCTCCTTTTCCTCCTCTGTCATTTGCAGGCCATTCTTCCAGTCAGCGACTTGAATCGGCAGCAAACGCGCAATATTTTGCCAATCAATGCCCTCGGACAGCAGCTGGTGTGCCTTTTCCGGCGAATAGTTCGCTGTCTTCTTGAAAATCAACACCTTGGGGTGGTCATAAACGGTAAAAGACTCGTCCGCCTCATCATCTCTGAATTCGATGGGGCCTAGATTAGGACGAGAAGTGATTGTCTTAATTAACTCAAATCCCAGCTCGCCAGAGAATAGGTATTTGTAGTAGCGTGTGGTCATGGGATAGCGCATGGGCAAGCGCGGGATAGAAGCATACAGTCGGTTGCTGCTGAGGATGATGTAGTCAGCCTGATTCAACCAATCCATAAACCAGCCCAATTTCTCAGGCGAATCCTCGGCATAGGGATGCATCTCGATACCAATATAGGTGCCATCGGCAAAGCCGTTGCGCCCATCCACCCCTCCCCAGGGCAACCAATCCCCCCATGCTTCTCCAGTGATAGCCGAGCCCTTGGGAATGTTTTCATAGATCCAACGGGAAGCAGTTACCCACGTATGCGGTCGAGCATAGATGCGCGTGAAAGCAAAGGCCCACAGAAATGTTCCCACTGTTACGAAGAGCACAACCGCAACAGCCGCAGGCTTGGCCCAACGAAACTGCACCGAGCGTGCATGGTCCCAGATGTAAACGAGCAGGTAAGCGGCCATCAGAGCCATAAAGGGATAGAAGGGTACTAGATAGCGTGGATTTTTGATGAATTGCGTGGAATGGTAGAAAAAGGAGAAAGTGGTCCATGCCAGCGGAAGCAAATGCTGCAAGCGTTTGTGCAACAACTCATACCACGCTAAACCCCAACCTGCCCAACTAGCCAGACCCATGGGCACTCCAACCAGCCAGAGCACCATATTGGTCAAGGTATACAACACCGGAGGGCGTGCAGCCCACTGGTGGCTGGGATAAGAATCTGCCTTGCCACTGAGGATAGGAGACCAGTTACGCATGTCCCTCAACCAATTCTCCGACAACTTTAAGCCAAAGAAACCAGGACCTTGAAAAGTATAAGGTTGCGCAATGCGGAAGGCCACAAAAGCGCAGATAGCGCATGCTAGCGTCTTGACCGCCACATTGTAGGCTGCATCCAACCAGGTACGCTCTCGCTGCTGTGCCGGGACTGCGATAACCGGCTCGCTGTGTTCACTTGGTTCACTGTGCTCATTCGCGCGGGAATTCACCTTCAGAGCAATGCGCACACCACCAAAGTTCAACTCCCATTGTCGGCGGCCTGGAACTTTGACAGGTGGCTGCACCACTACGACCGGTGACCGATATAAATAGAGATGGTAGAGACGCCACAGGACAGCTAAGCCTATGACAATAGCGATGATCGCCACATTGATACGACAAGCAACAGCCAGGCCATAGCTAATGCCCATTCCGATGAAATCGCGCCAGGACCCGCGGTCTGCTACCCATACGGCGAAATAGAAAGTCAAAGCGACAAACATAGCAGCGAAGCTGTCCATAGTGAAGAAATGCGCTTGTTGGATATTGATTACCAGACAAGCAGAGAGAAAAGCAGCAAGGAGCCCAACCCGCGTATTGTATAGCTTATGCCCAATGAGGAACATCAGCAGTACAGTTACTAGGTCGAAGTTGGCCGCCAACACGCGTCCCAGAAGGTGGATGCGATCGCCACCTACGTGCAACACCTCGCCCAGCCACTTGGTCAGAAACAAGGGCAGTGTGCCATAGACAAAGCTGCTCCCACGATTATAAGGATTCAGCGGCGATACTGCTGTGTTAAAATACTCCCCCAGATTCTTGGGCAGCGAGAGGGATATAGCTACCATCCAGATATGACGCTCGTCGGGATGGAAATGCAGAGAATTATCCCAGTTCACACCAGTGAAGCGAAAAGCAACTCCCAATAGCAGGATCAGGACCAGGCATATTGGTACAAAATACTGGCTCTGCCCAAAGCCCTCCAAACGCCTGCGGGCCTCTGCAACCCATAGCCGCCATTTCTCTCTTGGGGGAGTTACGTTGCCCTCCACAGCCATTTCTTGCTCCTTAACGATCATTCTCTATCTTCTTTAATCTTCCCCCTGATGCCATCCTTTAGCGTTCAACGTAAACTAACACAAACGCAGGAGTGCCATCAGGGAAGAGATATGGCTTGGTTGTGCTATGCGCAAAAGCATTGCGCAGCACAAACAGCCCTTCCTGGTCAGCAGGATGCAATATGAAAAGCGCCCGTTCCGTGATCAGGGACAGCGGTGGTTGATTAGGGTCAAGTTTATCCAAATAGAAGTACGGATTCCACTCCTTTTCACTTTCCTGCCGCAAGTACATTAACAACGCCCGCCCATCAAACCAATGAGGCCATACCTTGATAAAGGACGATTCTGGATCGCCATAGGTTTCTATTTGCCGGGCCATCTCCTTGGCTACGGATACATTCTGCTTGTCAGGCAGAACATTGACAAAGTCGCGGAAATAAAAGCGCCGGGTCTCTCGATACTCGAACACGAGCAACAATACCATCGCGATTGCGGGCAATAGGAGGAGCAGGCCGCGCCTTCCCAGTTGCCAAACAAATTCATATGCACCCTCAAAAGATGATAGCCTGAGTTTAATGCGAAAATCCCAATCCGGGAGTTCACTGCTCAAATCTCTCAGACACCTGCCCACCACCGGCAAGGGAAGCGCAGCCAACACCAAACCTGGCCCAATAGTGCCTGAGGCACGAAAGATATTGGGCAGCTCGCGTGGCAATGCCATCAAGCCTGATGGCAGCATGAGCACGAAGAAAAAGGCCAAGAGGATGCCATTGTTCTCGTGGCGCCACCGGCGCAATGCGTAGAATGAACCAAGTACCAATAATACCCCGCTGACAAAACCAAAATGGCGAAATGCAGGTACATTGAAACGAGAATTGCCATCCCCATATACATTGAACATGAGCAAGGTGGTGCGCATGTTGTCCATCAAGAAAGATAGGTTCAGTCCTGTCCTACGTTCATCGCCTTTGAGCAATCGCGCCTGCAAGGCGGCGCGGGCGATATATTCCTTAGGGTTCTCCAAAGCATACCGAATCAACGGCGCATACACGACCAGGGCAACCGCAAACATGATAGCCAGCAAAGGAAGAAGAACACGCCACGGCAAGCGTCGCCCGCCTAGTATGAGCAGAAGCAAGGCAAGCACAAGTGCCCCAGGGACAAATAGATAAGGGAAATAGGTGTGGAAACCCAATCCAAGCACTAGCCCTGCCAAGGCAAAATCGAAAGGGCGGTAACTCTGCAACGCCCGCACAAAGGCATATAGCACCAAGATGGAAAAAAGCGGCAGGAGGATAACGCGAAAACCAGCACGACTGAGCACAATGTGCCAGCGATTGACTGCTAGCAGAAAAGCCGCACCAAATGCGACAGACTCCGGAAACAGCCTGCGTGCTGCTAAGTACAACGCCGGAATGGTCAAGATGCCCACCAGCGCAGAGGTTAATTTGAGCGAAAAGTGGCTTAATGGAGCGAAGCGAGCTACCAAGGCGATTAAATAGAAAAATAAACCCTCCCGGCCCAGATTCGCTGGGAAGAAAATGCGATATTCCCCGCGCAGAATGGACAGCGCATCGGTAAAATTATAAGGTAAATCCCAACCAATATCCGCAGGCACCACATCCAATTGCTGCAAGCGCAGCAAGGCTCCAACCAACATGGCTAATGCGAGCAATAGCCATTTGCGCGAAATGGCCACCGTTTTCCCAGTGGCGAGCGCCGTAACCCACTCGCCCAGCCTTGTAGGGCTATCATTCACATAGAGATAACCCATACACAGGCACAGCCCGCCAACCCATAACATGAGCCCGAGAGGGCGGAAACGATTGCCGCTAAAATCCAAGCAGCCCAGGAGTGCTACAAGCAGTGATACCGCTACTACCGGGCCAATGGCTTTGAGTTTTGTCAAAGCACGGGATACCGCTACTTCATCGGGGTTTGAGGATTCTTCCAGGGCCACGTTTCCAAACGCTAGAGCGAAAGCCACTGCAGCAACCCCATAAGGCAGGTATCCGCGGTAGTCCCTGACCTTGCGATCCAGATTTCGCTGAGCAAACACGGCAAGGACAAAGCAAAGAGCAGCAATCAAGATTACTGCGCCTATGCGACGACATGTAAACAAGCTAAAGCGCTGAGAATCTGCCGACATGGCTGCTATTCCTTTCTCACCACCGAGCCGGGGCAAAGAAAATCATGAAATTTTTGTCCGGGGAAAAAGCCTCGAAACGCATCAATTGACCGTTGGGATAGTGCTCTAGCAGCCACCTCTCCGCTTCTACATTGATGGGATTATAGATATACAACCGATTGCGCGGCTCGGCCAGATGGGGCTCCATATCGCTTGGCTGAAAAATAAAGTTGGCCCAGGTAATGTCCCCCAACACCAACGAGATCGCCCACCCATCAATCCAATACGGCGTACAGATGAGATAAGCATTCTGTATACCTCCGTATATATCGCCAAACGACTGAATAACGCGCGCCATATCCGTTGCGTTCCAGGCGGAGCGACGGTAGTGTTCACGATAGTCAACGAAATAGGTCTGGAAGTTGAGCCGTGCTGCTTGCCACAGCATCAATCCAACCAAGACAACCACGAGCAAGATGCCCATGCTACCGCGCAACGTTTGCACCACCCTCTTCGCCAACAGGTACACAGGCAAAGCCACCATTAAAATCACCACAGGAATGACCGCAGAAGCACGAAGGTTGCTGGGAACCTCTATAGGAAAAGCAATCGCTAGAGTGCAAGGCAAAAGCAAGATGAAGACGGACACGACAAGGTAAAGCGCGAGTGGCTTTCGTTTCACGAGCAGCAAGTAAAGCACGTACGCCGCTCCCAGGACAAACAATCCGCCACTGACATAGTCGAGCGCAGGTCGAAGGGGCACGCTCTCTGGCCAGGCGTCGTCTCCTATCCAATTGAACATCAAGAGGGTCCGTTTTACGTTGTCAGCAAAAACTTTCAGGTTATCACGCGGGCTTGAAACTTCCAGATCTGTTGTCCGGGTCAAAGCACGGTACCAATACATCTTGGGCTCATCGTACATATAACGAAGCATCGGCAAAAAGACCAGTGCTGAAGTAATGACCAGCAAAATAAAATGTTGCACAAAGCGCCCCAATTGGAACCCTGGTTCACGATCAACTAAAACCTTCAAGGCGCAGAGGACCACAATCAGCAGCGGCATGATGCGAAAAGCGTAGTAGCCATATAACCCCAATCCGAGGGACAACCCAGTGAGCAAAAAGTCATTGCGTTGCCTAGTGCGAAAGGCGCGGAAGAGAAAGTAAAGCGTGGCCGCAGTCCACAGCGGAGCAAGCACAATGCGCAGACCAATGCGGCTGATGATGACGTGCCAGTAAGAAATGGCGACAAAGAACGCCGCCAGGAGGCCGAATCGTTTATCCACCAATTCCTTGCCCAGGAAATACATGGGGATGACATTCAATACGCCGACCAGCGCCATGGTCAATTTCAGAGTAACAAAGCCATAGCCAAGAATCCGAGATAGAGCCGCCGTCAGATAGAATTGAGTGGGCTCACGCCCCGTGTTGCGCGGGAAAAAGATGCGGTACTGGCCCTGTAGGATGTCCCAGACATCCTTTGAAGCCTCGACATGGTCGGACTCTGGATCTATCGGGATAGCATCAATGCGATAGACACGGAAGAACAGAGCCAACAAAAAAATGCCCAGCAATGCCAACGTAACCCAGTGGGTTCGTATCACCAAGACACCAGCACGCATAAACTCTTTCACAGCATCAGCGCTGGGCAACTTGATGCTCAAAGAACGAGAGCGCACTTCCCATGTTGCTAGCAGCCAGGCGATGACAGCGCCCCACCAGCACAATACTCCACGCAGGGTAAAGCGGTTCTTGGCTAGGGAGACAAACGCAACAACCGCAAGCAAAACGGTCGCATATATCAGCAGTTGTTGCACGCGTCCATGAGTCAGAGTAATTCGCTGCGACTCTTGTTGAGGAGTAGCGCTACGGGGCCACAGTGCGGAAGACCCGCTTTCCTCTCGCGTCACCACGAGCAGGAAAAGCACTACCGCAAGGGCAATAAAGACCACCCCATCCAGAACATAGTCGCGCATAGCGAGGTGGCGCTGGCCATTGATTGCCAGCCATACAGCGACAAGGCTTAGGATACCCCATAGTGAACGCGTCCTAGATCTCAATCCATGACCTCCAGACAGTTTACGTCATTAATCCATTCTACCGTGTCTATGCGTGATTGACAAAATCACACAGCCGCTGCATAATTGCTATATACAGCCTTTGCTCATGATACAGACGGGTCTTCTAAATCTTCTCTTACGTTAGGGGGCCAGTGACAGATAACTCGTGCTTGCGGAAATTTCCCATACTCATCTCCCGCTGGATCTATTACTTGTCCTCCATTCCGACCCTTTTGCTTGGAGTGAAGAATTGGACCAAGATGCTGGCCGCATTCCTTGGGCTGCCCCTCTCTCGTCCATTCGTCATCGAATTGCGCAACGGCTACCGTTTCAAAGTTCGGACTCGCATGGATATCTGGATTATCAAAGAGATTTGCCTCGAACGCCAGTACGAGAAAGCAAGCGTCGCAATAGAGAAGGATTGGGTCGTGCTGGACATCGGTGCCGGCCTGGGTGATTTTGCTGTCCATGTTGCTAAGGAGCACCCTTCTAGCACGATTTATGCTTATGAACCATTTCCACAATCCTTTGCGTTATTGCAAGAGAATCTCCTCCTCAATCGCATCGAGAATGTCCAAGCGTTCCCCTACGCAGTTTGTGCCCAAGCTGGTCCAGCGCCTTTTCACATCGCTTCGGAAGCAGTGGCACATAGCACAGTTGCCGCCCAGGACAGAATGCTGAGCGAGTGTATCGAGGTGCCTGGCATCACCCTCGAACAACTACTCGCAGAGCTGCGCTTGTCAAAATGCGATTACGTCAAAATGGACTGTGAAGGTGCGGAATATGAAGTTCTCTTTCAGACCAGCGCAGAGACCTTGCAACGCATCCACCATCTCTGCCTTGAATACCACGATGGGATCAATGGATTCTCACACCAGGATCTGGTGCGTTTCCTAGAGCAACGTGGCTTCCAAGCGATCAAACTCACGCCCTGCCCCGCTCACCGCCATTTGGGTTTGCTCTATGCCCAGAACCCACAATGGACGAGCAATTGCCCCGCTTGCGTCGGTCAATCTCCTGATTGAACCAGGCTCTGAAACAGTTGCTCGTATTTGTCAATGGTCTTCTCTAGATCGAAAATAGCAGCGATTTCCTCCCGATTGCGGATATACTTGTCGCGATTGGTCAATACCTCGATGATTCCTTCTGCCAGCGCTCGTTCATCCTGCGGCCGCACAAGACGTCCCATTTTCGTCAACTGCACGGGCACGCGCAACCCCGGGATATCCGTTGCCACGGTCGGCGTGCCACAGAGCATTGCTTCCACCTGCACCATGGGAAAACAGTCCGTGCGGCTGGGCAGGGCCAAGACATCGCACATGGCATAGAAATTCGCTACCTTTTGTGCATCGTTTAGCAGACCCAGCATAACAATATAGTCTTTCCAACGCTCCACGAGATGGCGCCATTGTTCAAAGAAAGACTCATAGACGACGTTGACTTCCCCGGCATAGACAAAACTTGCCTCGGGTATCTTGTCCAAAATATAAGGTATCGCTTTAAGCAGAAAATCGAAACCCTTTTCCTCCACAAAGCGCCCGGCAAATCCCACCAACTTGGCTTGATCGAGCCGCAGCTCACGACGCCAGGCTGCGACCTGCTCGGGAATGGGCTGGGGTATTTCAACTGGTGGCAGAACCTGAAACAACTTTTCTTGGAATGGCTTAAGGAAAGCAGAGTTATCTGCATAGTCCTGCGTGTGTATCGTGATCCGCGCTGCGCTTTTCAGTGCCTGTCGCATCAGCCAGGTGACGCTCAGTTCCACAAACTGATCAAACGGTTTAGAAGGCATCACCAAATCCCCATGATGGGTGATCACTACTTTTTTCCCTGCCCTTTTCGCCAAAGCGGTGACCAACGGAGATTCCAGGATGGGTATATGAACTTGTACCACATCATGTTCTTTGATCAACCGATAGGCTGCCATGGGAAAGCCGGGCATGACCAGTCCCCGGCTAATGCGCATCAAAGGTTCAAGGCGCACAATGCGCACTCCCTGATGCACCTCTTCCTTAGGCAGGGAGCGCCAATAGCGGGAAGTGAGCACCGTAATTTGATGTCCACGACGCGCCAATCCTTCCGCCAAACGTCTAGCATAGGCTGTCAAACCAGTCCAATGGGGATAGTAATACGTCAATATCACCAATATTTTCACCAGCCAGGTTCCTCCTGCTGCGTAGAATTTGTATTATGTAACAAGACGATTGGACTCCACCTGGTTTAGTGTCTCACGTAGACTTGTATAGGAGTAGCCCTCTATCCAAATGGCCACAAGCCCCAGCACTGCCACAACAAGATAACTCAGGGCATGGAGCACCAATGCATAGCCCAGTGCCATTTCCTTGCTCACACCGAACAGGGAAAGAGAGAGCACCGTAGTGTACTCGAACACCCCGATGTAGCCAGGCGAGGAAGGTACCACCATGCCGAGCGACGTAAAGCAGACCACAGCCAAAGCGGCAGTAAAGGGTAACTGCAGCCCAACCGCCCACATCACCACGTAGAATTCTATCGCTGTGCTGATCCAGATAGCCAGCGACCATAGCAGCACTCTTGCCGCACTTCGCAGCGAACCTAGGGCAGCCAGGCCATCCATAGCCGATGTGAAGCCTCTTCGTATCCACACCCGATTCAGAAAGCCAAATCGCGTCAGCAACCGCTCAAACAGCTCCAAACCACGCTTGCGTTGCATAGCTAAGAAGACAAGGCACACCACTGCCCCCATTGCCACCAAGCCAACGCCAAATGCCGGACGAAGAAATGCAACAGGCAGCGACAAAAAGGGAATCAGACAGAGCAGCAAAAGCAAAATGACCAGCGTGTCAGCAACGCGCTCTACGGCTACCGTGGCTAATGCGTGTACCATGCCCAGAGACTCTAACTGTGCACATAAACAAGCCCGCAATACATCCCCCAATCGCAGCGGAGAGATGTGGTTGACCAGGTAGCCAATATTCACGAGGTTGAACATCCGACACAAGCGGAATCCCGAGCGCGGGCTCAATAGGAGACGCCAGCGCAAGGCGCGCGCCAGGAAAGTGAAAACCAGAATGCCCAACGTGGGCAAAAGGAAAGCATAATGCACTTGGCTGAGCGCCGCCAGCAGACTGCGGAAATCCATGTCTCTGGCAATGAGATAGAGACAAACCACACTGACGAGGATACCAATCCATAGACGCCAATTTTTCATCGTGGGCAATTATACCCTGCCGTAAGCGTATTGCCAAACCACTCTACAGCAATTTGCGAGTTCAAGGAGTGAGCAGTGCCTGAAGTTCTTGACGCGAAAGGCGCAAGACTTTGGCAAAGATGAAAGGTTGGGGATGATCGTACACGGTAAAACTCTCATCAGCCTGACCCAGGTTGAGAACCAATCCACCGGGCTTGCTGGTTGCAAGGAGCGAAGGCGAGGATAGCAACAACCCAGCGCGCGGATTATCCAACAAAGTAATGCCCATCCAATGCGGGTACACGGCCGGGGCAGCAACCAACTGAAAGCCAAGCTGTCCTGCGAACAATCGCTGATAATAGCGGCTAGATATAGAATAACGCTCAGATAGACGCAAGATGGGCACATAGAGCCTCTGGCTGGAGAGGACGATGTAATCACAGGTTTCAATAGCACTTAACAACTCTGCCTCTTTGTCCTCCGTATCTACTGCATACATATCCAAGGTAATGAAAACATACTCCTTAGGGCATCCTCCGCGCTTAGCACCCCCTTGAACAGGCAAGGGATCATCCCAGTACTCCGTCAAAATAGTGCTTCCCGCAGGTGCATGCTGGCAAAGCCAGTCAGTAGCTTGTAACCAAGGATGAACCTGCCGGTAGATGTTGAGAAAGGCAAATGCATAGAATATCGTGGCCAGCAAAACCATACACAGTAGCAGCGCCAGCACCCATCTCATGAGTGCTTGAAAGCGCAATGCTTGGTCACTGTTCACCCTGCCAAGAGCATCCCAGGCGTGTGCCCAGATTGCTGCACTGGCTAGCGAGAGAAAGGGCAACACGGGCAAGGTATAGCGAATGAATTTGGCGTGCGCCCCACCATTCGCGACAATGTACAAAAGAGGCCAGGAGAGCAAAATGGCATCATCGCGGGAAAAATGCCGCCACAGGCGCACAGAAAGCCACAGCAAACCAACCAGACCTAGCAATCCCAAAGGCAGACCCATGGCGAACAAGAGGATTTGTCGGACGTGGTAAAGATAGGGCACAGTGCCAATGTATTGGCGTGTGTACGGGAAATCATACCACCCTCGAGCCATCGCGATCTCCTGGCCAACCCCAATGGCGAATTGGTATCCATCAATCACGGCATAGGGTTGCAGCAGGACAAAGCACCCTACAGCCAAGCCAAAGGTCGCAAATACTCTCGATTTCACCTGCTGCCAAGCCGCTCGTAATTGCTGCCAGGACTGCTTCCAGTTCCCTGGCGAGGTCCAGGCAAATACCAGCCAGGCCATCAAAATTACGGCAACCAGCGGCAACACGCTGATCTTGGTTGCCAAAGCAACACCGAAAATCAAGCCAAGCTGCAATCCATTGCGGAGCCTTCCATCTCGTGCGACATCCACTGCCTTGTTGACTGCCAAAAGGACCAACAGAGTGAGCAAGGTATCCACCGTGTAGAAATGAGCCTGTTGAATATGCAAGACGGTGAAAGTGACAAAACCGGCTGCAAGGAGTGCTACGCGCTGGCCATACACTTTACGAGCTAACAGGTATGTAGTCAACACCGTAAGCGTGTCAAAGAACGCAGAGAGAAGCCGACCCAAGAGGTAGAAACGAGATATGGACGCCCACTCTGCGCGCCAGAGCGAGAGCAGCGAAGCAAATAACCTTAGCAAATAAAGGGGAAAAGAGCCATAGGCAAAGAAGTGTGGGTTAAGTGTACTGTCAGGGGTAAAAAGCGTAAAGGGATTTTGTGGCCATGACAGCCGGGCGACAACCATCAGAATCTGGCGCTCATCCGGGTGAAAGAAAAACCCGCGATCCCAATCGAGTCCATACACCCGTAGAACAAACGCAACGGTCAAGAGCCCGAGCAACACGAGGTCAGCCCATTTTTGCATTATCCAATGGCCAAGGGATTGAGACGAGATAGGCACTCCCTTCACTGGATTCCTAGCATGAAAATAAAAGTGAAGGTACAAGTAGTTATAGCTGTTCGAAGCGTTCCACATTCAGCACAAATACCGTTGCACCTCCTACTTCAACCTCCAGAGGTTGCACCCATTGTCGCGCAGCTGCTGCCTCGCTAAGGGGCATGACTGGCGACACGAATTCGCGGCGGGCATGACAATGCTGACGCAGAATGGCCAGCACATCCTCGACACGATCGTCCTGTATGCCGATCAAAACCGTCGCGTTCCCGCGCACCAGGAAGCCACCCATCGTGCTTATCTTTGTCGCACGGTACCCCTCGGCCATCAGGGCATCCAGCAGCCCCCTTGAATCCACATCCTGTACGATGGCCACGACCAATTTCATCTCACACCTCCCGCCCGGCATAGCAACTCGCCGCTAGACGCAATTTCTTTCCTTCTTGACAGGCGCTCGCAGTTTACCACATCCTTATCCCTAAAGTCAAGACTTGCCAAGCAGGTCATTTTGCATTATTATTGTCCGGTCAACCAGATAATAGGGTAATAGATTCATGGAAGGGAAAACCCCATGCCAAATCATCATTTGATCGGACGATGCGGTCTTTACTGTGGAGCCTGCGCGATTTACCGAGCTTACCAAGATGGCCAACAATTTCAGGAAGCGCTGGCCAAGAGGCACAACTGCTCCGCAGAACAGGTTCGTTGCGAGGGCTGCCAAGACCTCACTGAGGCATGTTGGGGCTATGATTGCCCTATCGTGCTATGCCTACGAACTCAGGGGTATGAGTTCTGCTACGAGTACGTCAACTGGACAAACAAGAATTGCGAGAAGTACGCGCAAATAGCCAACTCCTATGCCGCACGCGGTGAGGATGTGTATGCTAACTTGCATGCTATTCAGGCAGGCTGTGTGAAGGACTGGCTACAGCAACAAGAGCAACGCTGGCGCTGCCCTGCTTGTGGCCAGCCCTGCGCTGTTTGGGATGACAACTGCCGCTGGTGTGGCGAAGCACTGAGCACAATAGGAAAGAGCTAAAGCCATCACTTTAGGTAAATGAAGGGGTTTCTGCGCACACCGTTCAGTTTGATCTCGAAATGTAGGTGAGGACCTGTGGATTTGCCTGTATTGCCGGAAAGACCAATGGTTTGCCCCTTGCCCACGGAGTGCCCTACCTCTACGTAGATAACACTGAGGTGAGCATAGACGGTCTGAAAGCCATTTCCATGGTCAATCAACACGTAGCGACCATACCCAGTGTCACTGCGACCAACGACCGCTATGTACCCAGAATCTGCCGCTTTCACCGGCGTTCCCTCGGGTACTCCAATATCCACAGCAGGGTGGACTTCGCTGTACCTTTGTGTAATGTAGCCACTTACGGGCCAACCGAATTTTCCTGTGCCACGCTTGGCATTCTCAGGGATGGGACCTGACCAAGCGACGACATGACGCACCTGGTAGGGTTTGCGCCCACCAGGCACGATCAGCTTCTGCCCCACCGTAATAGTATAGGGCTCCTGCAGGTAATTGCCTTCGTAGCTGGTGATATCCTCCACCCGCACCTTGTATTTCTCTGCGATGCTTTCCAGCGTATCGCCCTTCACGACAGTATGGTATACACCAGAAACGGGCAGAATAGTCAGTACATCCCCAATGTCCAGATAGTCCGGATTGTCTTCTAGATTGCCATTGGCCCAAAGGATTGTCTCGACGCTAACCCCAAACTTTTCGGCTATAGTGGAAACATTGTCACCAGCCTCAACCGTGTATGTAATGGGGTCAATACGATACCGTCTGGGAATTGTTGTATGCGGGACAACAGCGCAGACCAAAACATCAGCAGCTTCCCCGCCAATGCCGACCCTTGATACAGACACTTCGGCCAATGAAGCGCTTGGGGATCCCTGTTGCGCGGCAATGGAGGGAAACCAAAATACATCCTGGGGGAGGATCACTGCCTTGCTGAGCCAAAGACTGGCAACTAGCATAGCTAGGAAACAGACATGTAGCACAAGACGAGACAGCAGGCCCATCTGCCTAAGCTGCACCCAGAGCGTTCTCAGTCTCATCCAGGCTATATGCGATGCTACATCTTGTTGTTCGTCCGAACTACTCACGGGGTCACCGTCAGCAGTCATCACAGGTCCTTGTTTAGAGTTTCGAGAAATTCCTTATTGCTCTTCGTCTTGGCCAATCGTTGAAGCACAAGCTCTACTGCTTCCGTCTCGCCAATCGCAGAAATCATGCGCCGCAGCGTCCATACCTTGGACAGGACATCGGGTGGCAGCAACAGTTCCTCACGGCGTGTGCCAGAACGTTCGATGTCAAAGGCAGGGAAGATACGCCGCTCGGCCAGCTTGCGATTGAGGTGCAATTCCATATTGCCCGTGCCCTTGAATTCTTCGTAAATGACATCGTCCATGCGGCTGCCTGTATCCACTAAACAAGTAGCAATGATAGTCAAACTGCCTGCTTCTTCCAAATTGCGCGCTGCGCCGAAAAAGTGCTTGGGTGGATACAATGCTACTGGATCCAAACCACCCGACAAGCTGCGCCCACTGGGTGGCACAATCAGGTTATAGGCTCTGGACAGGCGCGTAATGCTATCCAACAGGATCACGACATCACGGCCGCATTCCACTAGCCTTTTGGCTCGTTCCAAGGCCATTTCTGCAACGCGGGTATGCGCCTGCACTGGCTCATCGAAGGTAGAGCTAATCACCTCCGCCTCAACCGATCGGTCCATGTCCGTGACTTCCTCTGGGCGCTCGCCAATGAGGCAGACCATCAAGTGCACATCGTTGTAATTATGCGTGATTGCATTCGCAATCTGCTTCAGCACCGTAGTCTTGCCCGCTTTCGGTGGCGAGACAATCAGACCACGCTGACCTCGCCCAATGGGTGCCACCAAATTGATCAGGCGCGTAGCGAGGATGTCGGGCCTCGTCTCCAGGTCAAACATCTTGTTGGGGAAAATAGGAGTTAGATTGTCAAAGTGAGGCCGGTTCTTGGCTACTTCCGGGTCAAGTCCATTTACTGCTTCCACGCGCAATAGGCTATAATATTTCTCTGATTCCTTTGGAGGACGCACCTGCCCGATGACCAAATCACCGGTGCGCAAGCCAAAGCGGCGAATTTGAGATTGCGAGACATAGACGTCCTCAGGTCCAGGCAATAGACTGGGGGCGCGCAGGAAACCAATGCCATCTGGCATGATCTCCAACACTCCACCGCCAAAGATGTATCCCTGGCGCTCAGCGTTTGCACGTAGCAGACGAAAGATGAGGTCCGATTTCTTCAGGCGGCTGTAACCAGTAATATTGAATTCCTTGGCCAGCTCCTGCAATTCATCGAGAGTTTTTGTTTCCAGTTCTACAATATTCACGTTATCAAACTCCATATTTCTTCACGAATAAGGGCTCCATATACATGCGATAGGTTAAGCGAAATCTTAACATTATGTGAAGTTTTGGCTCCAATTTGTGTCACGAGGTCGTGCTATCCTGAGAAAGAGCAGGACCAGAGTAACAAGCCACAGGGAAAAGCCATTTGTCTCTGCCACAATCAGTAATCACTGGCACTCCAGAACTGACTCTTCGTTGCACCCAGGGGTCCCGCTCCGCTGTCTTCACATTCTATTTTTGAGTGGAATATTGGCAAAGAACGACGCAGGAAGACATAAACAGCAACAAACAAAGGCTGAAAACATTCCCTTAGGCCGAAATGAGTTTTTGTACGGGGCATAAAGGCCCTGTTGCATCCATCTAACACACTCCGGCTATCCGATTGGGGTAATCACTAGCAAGAAGACCTGATATAATCAGCAACCATTCGCTGTCATACGAGGTTCGCTTCATAGTGGGGAAATCCAGCGAACACTAAATACCCTATGCCAACCAAGAACTGCATTTAGTATATCATCTTTTGCTAATTCAGTCAAATAATTGAGAAAAGGCCAAAAAGGCTATAGTGCAAGATGCCCGCGAGAGGACTCGAACCTCCACGCCCAATGGGCACAGGCCCTCAACCTGCTGTGTATACCAGTTCCACCACGCGGGCAACTGACAATATTATTATAACCTGATTACCCTGTTTTGTCAAGTGAAAAACGGGCTCTTCCAGGGCTTTTCCAAAGCCAGCCTGGTGGGTGCAATAGCAAGGCAAAGTTGCTTGTGGGTTGGCATTGTCGTAAAGACGCGCTTGTGGCAAGCAACACTACCCGTGCTGGAGGATCAATTTTCAATGCCTCAGCAGTTACGCACCAATGCCAGTAGGCAGCGTCTGCCCTTTCACGACTAAGGCTGATCAGCCATGGACTTTTTGCCGTGTGCCATCTTTGAGGTTTGACGGCATTCCAATCTATGAAGCGATGCCTTGATCTATTTGCCTTCAGCAGCGATCTTGGCTTTGAGCTCTGCCAGGCGAGCCTCTACCTCGATATCCTCTTGGCTTCTTTCTGCTTCGTGTACTGCAGCACTCATAGCAGCCAATTCCTCGCGGGCAGCCGCTTTGGCTGCTTCTTGCTCCATGCGCTCCTTCATCCGCTCAATGCCTTTGATGGCTTCTTTAGCCTTGCCAGCGCTCACTTTAGTAGTGGTGATCTTTTCCTGCGCCCGTGTTGTCTTGTATCGGGCTAGGAGCACTTCACGCTCGCCCTTAATCGTAGCCAGTTTCTTCTCGATCTCCTCATATTGTGCTTGCAGTTCGGCTACCTTTTCTTTTTGGATCTCCCAAGCGTCCATAGTAGTGCGCACTTCGTCCTGGTAGGCGCGCGCTGCGCGCAGAGCCGAACGCGCTGCTTCATCCTTACCCAGCCGCACAGCCTGTTCAGCCTTCTCCTCCCATTCCCTGACCTGTCGCTTGCGCTCCTCCAGCTTGGCAGCCAGACGCTTCTCGTCCGCCATGGCATTGACCAATTCCTCGCGGGACTCGTTCACGCCACTCTCCAGGTCACGGATGTACTGCTCCAGCATAACCTCCGGATTCTCAGCCCTGTCCAACAAATCGTTGATGTTAGCCTTCATAATCATGCTAATGCGCTCCAAAATACCCATGGTTCATCCTCCTTAACATTCGCTTTATAGTTGATCACCCACATTCTACCACATTTTGCCCGTTATTCCTGACAAGGCTCTGTCGGTTGGCTGACATGTGCCAGTCCTACTGCTGGTTGGAGCAATTTGACAGCATCAGATAACTCGGCCCTCTGCAATGGACACGGATGCAGGCGAAATGGGTTATACTATGGGTTTAGGATTGTGTCAAAGCTGCGTGATGGTCTTGCGCGCATTTGACAATGCTTGTCAGAAGCGACTATAATAGCCTGTATTTTCTAGCCAAAGGAAGGTAGAAACAATGCCAAAGAGAACTTATCAGCCACGAAAACTTCGACGTCAAAAGGTACATGGGTTTCGTGCCCGCATGAGCACCAAAGGCGGACGGCGGGTGTTGAAAGCACGTCGTCTGAAGGGTCGCAAGCGGGTTTCTCTGTGATTCGCTGGGACGGAAGGGACGTGAAGGTTAGACGCCACAGCTTGGGAGCATGCCAGCATGGAGAGGCGCTATCGCCTGGTTCACAGGGAGCAATTCCAGCGTGTACGTCACCAAGGGCAATCCTGGTCGCATCCATTGCTGGTGCTCCTGGCTGCCAAAAACGATTTGCCGCACAGTCGTTTTGGCTTCCTAGTGAGCAAACGCATGGGCAGAGCAGTGGTGCGCAATCGCATAAAGCGACTGATGCGCGAAGCGATGCGCATACGAGTAGGTGAAATAGCCTTGGGATGGGATATTGTGCTGATTGCCCGCATGCCAATCGTTGAAGCAGATTTCTGGCGCATTGGAGAAGCGTTGGATTCCCTGCTGCAGCAAGCGGGCTTGACAAAGCCTGTGCAGGCAACGGACGTAGTCTGATGAGACAGATTATTTTGGCGCTGATCCGATTCTATCAAAGGCGTATCTCAACTGCTTTGCCTCCTTCTTGCCGCTTTGTGCCCTCGTGTTCCGAATATGCCTATGAGGCTATTGCTAAATATGGTGTGCGCCGCGGAGGCTGGATGGCGCTAAAGCGTCTCAGCCGCTGCCATCCTTTGCATCCAGGAGGCTATGATCCCGTACCTTGATGTAAGCCAATACATGGTGCACAATAAACAAAGGAAGGAGTTTACTCTTTGAGAACCTTGTATGTCAAACTCGTTCTGATTATGATTGTACTCGCCGTGCTGGCGAGCATGTTAGGAGGCTGTGCCCCCACAGCCACAGTCCCGGCCTGGTCTAGCATCACAGTTGCCAAGGGAATATTGTATACAGGTGGGCAAGCAGGGCGCGTATATGCACTGGATGTTACAAATGGTGCAGAAATCTGGCAATACCCAGCCTCATCCGAGAAAGCAAGAGGGCCATTTTATGCAGCGCCAGTGCTGATGGATGATACGCTCTACATTGGTTCATATGACCACATCCTCTACGCTCTGGATGCCTATACTGGCTCGCAGCGCTGGTCGTTCAATTCGAACGGCTATATCCTAGCGGATGTCACCATCTCGAATGGCTTGCTGTACCTTGCTTCCAGCGATCATAAAGTTTATGCCTTGGAGGCGAAAAATGGCTTGAAAAAGTGGGAGTTTGCCACGAGCAACTGGATTTGGGGGCGTCCTGCAGTAGCCAATGGCAAAGTATATGTGGGTTCCTTTGACCATCAGCTCTATTGCCTAGATGCAGTCAGCGGCAAAGAACTATGGCGTTTTGCGGCTGGTGGTGCCTTTGCAGGCGGGCCTGTTGTTGCTGGCGATCTTGTCTATTGTGGAGCCTTTGATGGCAAAGTATATGCCCTCAATGCCAACAATGGCCAAGTACAGTGGGAGTTCAAGACCAACCACTGGGTGTGGGCCAGCCCACTGGTCGTGGAGGGCATGGTCTATGTCGGATCGCTGGACAAAAGACTCTATGCTCTAGACGCAATTACAGGTGCCCAAAACTGGTATTTCGAAGCGGATGGCCTGATTCGAGCCACGCCAACCTACGCCAACGGCCTGCTGTATATGGGCACGGATAGCGGGACTTTGCACGTCCTCGATGCGGTCAATGGGCAGCAACAATGGATTTTCAAAGCAGATCAAGCTATGCTCACTTCACCAGTGGTGGCTGATGGTACAGTGTATGTTAGCGTTCTGGGTGACACGATCTATGCATTGGATGCTGAAACAGGCGTTCAACGCTGGAACGTGGCTCCGAGCAAGAGAAAATAGGAGGTCCTCTTAGGTGGGTCAAATTTGGAATACCGTGATTTTTGAGCCAATGCTGAATGGCTTGCTCTTCTTATATTCACTGCTGGGTCGCAGTTTCGGCCTCAGTGTGATAGTTTTTACTGTGCTGGTGCGAGTGCTGACCCTGCCCATCACCATGCAACAAATGCGGTCGGCAAAGGCCAGTCAGGATCTGCAACCCAAGTTGCAGGAGTTGCAAAAGAAGTACAAAAACGACCGCGACAAACTAGCAGAAGAGCAAATGAAACTGTACAAGGAAGCAGGTGTCAACCCTCTGGGTTGTTTGGTGCCAACTTTGATTCAACTGCCTATCTGGATTGGGTTGTACCAATCCATCATCAATGCCTTACCAGATAACCCCTTGCAGTTGCTCAACCTGGGTCGGCATATCTATCAACAGTTTCCGCTTTTGTCGAGCTTGGTACCTCTGAGTCCCAAGTTTCTCTGGCTTCACCTGGGGCGTCCGGACCCATATTATGTAGTGCCCATTTTGGTTGTGGCTACCATGTGGGTGCAACAGAAGATGATGGCTACGCCGTCAGCTGATCCCCAACAACAGGCGATGAATCAGAGCATGGAACTGATGATGCCAATGATGTTCGGCCTGATTACCTTGCAGTTGGCTTCAGGTCTGGGCCTGTACTTTGTCGCGACGAACGTAGTGGGCATTGTGCAGCAGTATTTTATCAGTGGCTGGGGATCGCTAGCTACCCTGTTCAGTAGGCAGCCTAGTCAAGCCAAGACAGCTCAAACAAAGGGTAAGGGCGATGGACGAAAGAGGTAAAAGCGTGGAAGTCAGTGGCCGCTCCGTTGATGAAGCCATTCGCAAAGCACTGCAGCAATTGGGCTTGAGCCAAGATGAAGTCACCGTGGAGGTCATCAAGGAAGGAAGCCGTGGCTTGCTAGGTTTAGGTGGTGAAGAGGCAATCGTCAGAGTAAGTGCTAAAACGCCCCCGCCTACTACGGAGGAAGAACCATCGGAACCATCCCCAGCACAGGAAGTCCAAGCAGAGGCAGTGTTGCCTATCATGGTGCAGGAGACATTGGCGCAGCTTGGCATCGAGGTATTGCAGAAACTGCTCGATTACATGGGACTCAAGGCACGAGTGACCAGAGAAGAGGTCCCTGCAGAGGTTCAGGATGAATCCAATGCCGTGCTGTTCAACATCAGTGGCACGGATCTGGGCGTGTTGATTGGCCGGCGAGGAGAAACGTTGCGCGATTTGCAGTATCTCACTTGCTTGCTCATCAGCCGCCGGACGCAGCACTGGCCCAATATCGTGGTGGATGTGGAGCACTATAAATCCCGCCGGGAGAAATCATTGATTGATCTGGCTCGGCGTATGGCCAATAGAGTTCGTATCACGGCACAGCCAGTATCTTTGGAGCCAATGCCTGCGCATGAGCGGCGCATTGTGCATTTGGCTTTACGCGATGACCCCGATGTCTTCACGGAAAGCGTCGGACAGGATGAGAAGCGGAAGGTCGTCATTCTGCCCAAGAAATGAACCATTCGTTTAGTATAGTCAGGATAATGAGAGACAGGGTGTATGGCTGAATCCCCTGATTTTCTGGCCATTGGCCATGTAACGAAGGACCTGTTGCCAGATGGTAGCTATTCAATAGGAGGAACTGCGAGCTATGCCGCGCTTACTGCACAGAGGCTGGGCCTTTCAGTGGCTGTCCTCACCAGCGCTCCGCCTGATCTCGATCTGTCCAACGCTCTGCGGGACATGGCTCTGCACATCGTTCCTTCCCAGGTTGCTACCACCTTTGAGAACATCTATGAGGGACAGAAACGTCGTCAATTTGTGCATGGCATTGCAAGCCCATTGCGCGCAGCACATCTTCCCTTGGACTGGAGACAGGCCCCAATTGTGCTGCTTTGTCCATTAGTGCGCGAGCTGGGCTTGGATTGGCTCGGGGTGTTCCGTGGAGCTATCGTAGGGGTTACCCCCCAGGGTTGGATGAGACAATGGGATGAGCACGGGCAGGTGAGGGTCAGGCCCTGGGTAGAAGCGGACTCGATCTTGCCCAATGTAGAGGTATTGGTATACAGCGAGGAGGATGTCGCTGGCGATGAAGCAGCCGTGCGACACTATGCGGAGCTGGCCAAAATCGCGGTGGTTACCCGCGGTTGGCGTGGAGCAACCGTGTTTTACAATGGTATCGTGCGCGACTTTCCTGCATTTCAGGCTAAAGAGGTGGATCCAACAGGAGCAGGGGACGTTTTTGCAGCAGCCTTCCTAGTGCGGCTGAAAGAAACTGGCGATCCGTATCAGGCTGCGCACTTTGCCAACTGTGTGGCATCTTTCTCGATCGAGGGCTTGGGGACGACAACGATCCCGACTAGGCAACAGGTAGAAGAGCGTTTGCGTTTTGGCAAGCTGTATAAGTGAGAGCTGAGCTATGGGCCAGGTTTATGCTGTGGCGAATCAGAAGGGTGGCGTAGGCAAAACCACAACCGTAGTGAATGTGGGTGCATACCTGGCCGCAGCGGATAAGCGGGTGTTGTTAATCGACATTGACCCACAAGCCAATGCAACCAGCAGCTTGGGCATTGACAAAAACAGCTTGCGACGCTCGATTTATGACGTCATCGTTACGGGCAGGCCGTTGCAGAGCGTGCTGATGCTGACCAAACGCGTGGGACTTGACTTGGTTCCTTCTGCTCCGGCTCTGGCTGGGGCAGAAATCGAACTAGTCAATATGATGGCGCGGGAGCATCGCCTAAAAGTTGCGCTAGCGCCTATTCGTGACCGCTACGACTATCTCTTCATTGACTGCCCTCCCAGTCTTGGTTTACTCACGATCAATGCCCTGGCTGCTGCAGATGAAGTCATTATCCCCGTACAATGCGAGTATCTGCCGATGGAAGGGCTGGCACAATTGTTGCACACGATTGAATTGGTGCGCGTCAACCTGAATCCCAATTTGGGTATCAGAGGGCTGCTCATGACCATGTATGATGCGCGTACTAGCCTGGCACAGCAGGTTGTGGATGAAGTGCGCAGGCATTTCCCGGACAAGACTTTCCAAACCGTTGTGCCACGCAGTGTGCGTCTGAGCGAAGCCCCGAGTTATGGCGAGCCAATAGTAGATTATGCACCGCATTCGCCGGGAGGGATGGCTTACCAAGCGTTAGCCCGTGAGATCATGGACAGTGAGCAATAGGCTTCTTATACCATAGCTCGATGGTAAGAGCAGGTTAGGGGGATGCGATGAGCAGCAGGCGACGAGGTTTAGGCAAAGGGTTGGGCGCTTTGATCCCGGGTGCAGAAGTCCTCTCTGGGCTGATCGAAGTGCGGGTTGATGAAATTATACCAAATCCCCGTCAGCCCAGGCAAGACATCAGCGCGGAGAGCTTGCGCGAACTGGCAGATTCCATTCAAGAGCATGGAGTGCTTCAGCCGTTGATCGTTACTGAGATAAGCCCAGACATGGCCACCACAGGGCCACGCTATCAGCTAATAGCTGGCGAGAGGCGCTGGCGTGCAGCGATGCTGGCAGGGCTTGATGTTGTGCCGGTGTTGATCAAGGAGACTACTCCACAAGAGACATTGGAATTAGCCCTGGTCGAGAACATCCAACGCGCAGATCTGAATCCCCTAGAGGAAGCAAACGCCTATCGTCAATTGACGGAAGAATTTGGGCTGACCCAGGAACAGGTAGCTGAACGCGTGGGACGCAGCCGAGTTAGCGTGACCAACTCATTGCGTCTGCTGCGTCTGCCGGATCGAATCAAAGATGCGCTTTGGGCCAATCGCATTAGCGAGGGGCATGCGCGAGCATTGCTAGGGCTGACAGAGGAGCACCTGCAATTGCGCGTATTGCATGCCATCGAGAAAAAGGGCCTTTCCGTACGACAGACAGAAGAATTGGTGCGGCGCCTGACAGCAGGCGAACAGGCGAAGAAGCAAGCTGCGCCACAACAAACACCCGAGACACGCGCCCTGGAAGAGCGCTTTGGCAGGGCGCTGGGCACTAAAGTCAACCTCTACCGCAGCAAGCACGGTGGAAAACTAGTGATTCACTTCTTTTCCGAAGAAGAGTTGCAGGCTCTTTACGATCGGATTGTGGGCGAAGAATAACCAAAAAGGGTTCCCCGTAGAATCCGGTGCTCTATACTCGGCGTTCCGCGGTGGGGAACTCAGGATCTGTGTGTATTCTCTTCTCCAATAAACAGGCTCATGAGGAAGCTCACGATACTAATGACTAGTGCACCCACGAAAGCCGAGCCGAACCCCTGTACATAGAAGGTGACCCCGAAGAGATCCGCTAGCCAAGTGGCGAGCAGCAACATAGCCCCGTTAATCACCAAGATAAACAGACCCATAGTCAGGATGATTAGCGGACAGCTCAGCAAGGTCAAGATAGGGCGCACGGTTGCGTTCACCAGGCCAAAGATGAGCGCCATGCCTGCTAACGTTTGCCAACCGCCTTCATAGGTGATGCCTGGTACCAAACGAACGGCTGCGTACAAGGCAATGCCGGTGATCAACCAACGCAATAGAAATCGCTTCATGTTCTCTCCTTGCTATCACGCAGATTCAATCTCATCAAATCCAAGATGCGGATGGTGCGGAACCCGTTCTTATGGAACGCCTGTAACGCCTCAACATGAGAAGAAGAGACCGTTGATGCCACCTCACGATCTGGGAAATGGGCTAGTCGGTTTAGCCCTGCGGCTACTAGTCTTTCCTCGATAGTCCCACGATGGTCTGGGTGCACAGCGATCTGTAAACGATGCGCTGTCTTGGTGTATTGACCGGTGATTTGCAATAGTGCAATAACTTGGCCCTTCTCTTCCAATAGCCAATCCTGGCTTTGACGGAGATACGACAGATCATCAAACAAACGCCCAAGCCTGCGTTTTATGCTGGGTCGGTAGCGGCTACTGAGAATAGGCTTTACTTCTTGCACTGCCTTGGGTGTCGCAGCATGCAGCAGAGCGACAATACCTTGCCAGTCTTTAGGACGACACTCACGAAGCGGTAGGGTAGACGTCAACTGCCGCTTCATATCCTTGCCTTCAGGCAGAGTGAGCTCCTCTACGGTGTCGTAGATTTGAAAACCTAGTTCTTCGTACAACTGGTGGGCTGGGGCATTTTCCTTCTGCACCTCGAGTATAACCAGGCAGGCGCCATGGTGGCGTGCTTCTTGTATAGCCGCTTTCATAAGTTGGCGTCCAATACCACGTCCACGAAAGTCCGGATGTACAGCTACATTGCTGATGCTCCAGAGATTGGGTTGCTCACTTTCGCGACCCAGAGAGACATTCCCCACCAGTTGCCCATTGGCAATCCATACATAGCCACGAAGAAGGGAGGAGAGCAACCGAGAGGTTGCGTCGAAGAGCCATAACAAAGGGCCAGATCTCGCCAGCCGCCTCATCTCTGTTACGATAGGGTTGGCAGTCTGATCCAGTTCGGATTGGAAAGACAGTTCAATCAGATTTGCCAAAGGTAGCAGGTCACGCCGCATGTCAAAAGGGCGCAATCCCTCTTCTGGATTTCTGCAGGCATTGGCTCGGACGATCATGGTAACTCCTAGTCGCAAGCAGGCGGCATGGCTATTCGTCCGCGGGGGAAGGAGAGAATTTCTCCTTGTCCTCGTAGCCGAGAGCTCGAATCAGGTCAAGTAATCTGCCGCGTGCCGTGGGGTACGACATATTCAGCACTTTCCCGACCCTGTTTAGCTTGCCTTCACAGCGAATGAATGTTTCGAGAAAATGCATTTGTTCTGCATCAAGCCGGTAGAATCGAGCCAAACTAAATTGACCCCCCAGAGTCAAGCCACAGCTTGGGCAATGAAGATGCGTCACAGCCAATTCTCCACCACAGATAGGACACTTCCCTGGTACACGATGCATTTCGTCTCTTATCACTTCGATCACCACAAATTTTTGTAAAGAACGTTCAAAATATTTATAAATTGATAACGGATTTTTGTCAAATAATCCAGGATTATTTTCATCAATGGAAGTAGACAGCTCAGGGTGTCAAAACATGCCTATTGGGTGAATGCTAGCGCATGGATCACATTCTAACCAATTAACTAACTGGTAGCGTCACAACAATGGCTTGTCAGCAAATCGAATAGAAATATCCCTTCGCAACAGTATGTATACGCATATGTTACAAATTTGACACAAATTGAGATTTGATATAAAGTTGTACCAGCGAAGGCGTTAGCACAGCTACATTGACCGCAAAAATATGCAGTGCTATACCATAGGTTTATTGATTTGACACAATTTCAATATTGATGTAAATTGGTAAGTAGATACATGCAGCTAGATAATAAACGGGCTTGGGAGTGAATTTGTGCATCCTTTTCTAACAGCGAATGTCAACAATGCGAACTCATCACGATAGAAGCAATGGCATCGGTGCTTGCGGATGCAGGGGGTGACCCAGCATGAATAGGCTGCTAAGAGTCATTATCATTATTGCGTTATCGCTGGGGCTAGGAGCCTTGGTCGTAGGTACAGCCTTATCCCAGGTCGGTATAGGGACTAACGTGCGCTATTTCCAGGCGACCGGTCATAACGTCCAAGGCGAATTCCTGGCTTTTTTTGATAAATACGGAGGGGAGACAATCTTTGGATTGCCTCGCACGGAAGAATTCATCCAGGATGGTTTGAAGGTCCAGTACTTCCAACGTGCAAGGATGGAGTATCATCCCTACAACCCTTTGCCTTATCAGGTACAGCTCACGCTGCTAGGGGACCTGCTGGGATACCGTTCGCCCCCCATTTCCTCTTCGAGCATTCCCCCAGCCAATCACCCGCAGCGGCGCTACTACCCTCAGACCGGGCATACACTTTCTTACACTTTCCTAGAGTACTTTGACCGCCATGGCGGTCTGGATGTATTCGGTTATCCGATTACCGAATTGATGGTGGAGGGTGGAATAGTCGTACAGTACTTCCAGCGTGGCAAAATGGAGTGGCATCCCGAGAACCCCATTCCTTATCAGGTGATGCTGGGGAACTTGGGAGATGAGTACATCAGCCGTATCGGTCTGCCTTCATCTTATCTGGCGCCGGTCGCACCCATGTCCGCTCAGTCAGGGGGACAGACACCGATTCAGCCGACACCTACAGCGAGCAGCTGGCCTTTCTTTGATCAGGCACAGCCCACTCCCCCTGCGGAAGAGCAGCAACCGTCTCCTCCCGTTTTTATCCAACCAACACCGATTCCAGCCGTTGATTTTGCTGTTTCAGCGTGGGTCAAGTATCCTCTCCCATGGCAAGGTGGAACCCAGACTGTCTACGTGCGGGTCATGGATAACTGGGGGAACGGGGTGCCAAATGCAACTGTGGCAGCCGTCGTCCACTTCCGCAGCGGTGATCAGAGCTTTAGCGGCGGTGTTACCGATGCCTCTGGGTACAGCTCATTCACGTTTGGTATCGGCAATCAACCAGCCGGCTACACAGTGCTTATTGATGTACATGTAACTTACGCCGGACGGACGATAACAGCGCAGACTTCGTTCATTCCCTGGAAATAAAGGCGGGCATTTTAGCCCGTCTGTGACTAAGTAGCTATCACCTAAGCCCGCATGAGAAACCAGCAGATCACAGCTCCCTGACAGGGCTTCATAGAGGAGCAACATCCCCTTCCAGCACCCTTTTGACCTCGCCATTATCCAAGCGCAACATCAGAGCACCCTCGTTGTCAACTGCCTCTGCTATCCCCTGCCACGTACCATGAGCCGTATGCAGCGTAACCCTTTGTCCCAGGGTCTCCAAAGCACTTGCCCATTCTGTTACCGGCCAGTAGCCAGCGCATAAAGCCAGGTAGCGCTCTTCAATGTGCCAAAGAGCTTCTTGGAGCAACTTCACCCGCGACATGGTTCGCCCCCATTCCTGGCTGAGGCTGGTGGCATTGAACTCGGCGGGCAATAAATCGGCTTTCAGATTCACGTTCAGGCCTATCCCAACCACCACGTAGTCTAGATGCTGACCTGTACTGCACATTTCTGTCAAGATGCCCCCTGCTTTTCGACCACGCACCATGATATCGTTGGGCCACTTCAGTTGTGCGGGAAGGCAGGTGAGTTCGCGGATGGCTTGTCTGATCCCCAATCCACAGATCATGGTCAAACCTTGCACCCGCTCAGCCACGAGATTGGGACGGAAGATGAGGGAGAATAACAAAGAGGTACCACTCGGTGCTAGCCATTGTCGCCCGAGCCGTCCTCTGCCCATGGACTGCTCATCCGCGATGACCATCGTCCCTTCTGCCGCGCCTTCATTGGCCAGGGATTTAGCTACAGTATTAGTGGAGTCAATAATCTGATAGTAGATGATTTGACGACCAATGAATTGGGTGCGCAAACCATCTAGGATAAGATGTGCAGATAGATAATCCACTGCATACTCTCCTTGTTTGCTCAGATATGATACATCGTTGTCATTCTGCTGCCAACTTGCCTCAGCCATTGTTCAGCCTTGCATGGGCGCAAGCAGGTTACTTTGCGAATTTGCCATTCGGAATTATAATTTTTCATCTAGTATGTGAAAAAGAAGCCTATAGCCATATGGGGGGCGAATGACGCGCATTATTCTCATCCGACACGGACAAACGGCGTGGAATAAGGAAGAGCGCATCCGGGGCCAAGTGGATATACCCTTGGATGAAGTTGGGTTGATGCAAGCAGAGGCCACCGCTGCTCGGATCGCAGAGGAATGGAAGCCTGTTGCCATTTATAGCAGTCCTCTATTACGTGCGGTGCAAACTGCCCAGGCTATTGCCCAGAAATTCAATCTAGATGTACAGCTTGTGTCCGGTATAAACGATATGAATTTTGGACAATGGCAAGGCCTACCCTACGACGAAGTAGAACAACGCTGGCCAGAGCTGGCGCGCGCCTGGTTGAAAGAACCCCATACCGTTACCTTCCCAGATGGGGAGAACTTGGCGATGGTACGTCAACGCTCTATGAACGCGCTCAACCAGCTCATCGAGTGTCACCCAAACGATGTAATCGCCATCGTTGCACACACTGTGGTAAATCGTGTCCTGTTGTGCGCTGTATTGGGGCTGGATAACTCCGATTATTGGCGCATTGGGCAGGACACTTGCGCGATCAATGTCATTGAATGGCGCAAGGGCAAATTCTTTATTCATTCTTTGAATGACACCTGTCACCTGCGTAAGCAAGTGCTTTCTCATTGTGCGGAGTCATTACCAAAATAATAGGAGACATTCATGTACCAAGCTGTATTCTTTGATGCTTTTAATACGCTCTTTGGCACGCGCTGGGCAAAAGATACTGCTACCAAGCGACTCCCACTGCAACGGACTGTGAAACATTTTCTACATAACCTCGATGCGAGCCTGCAAGCGACTTATGGCCGCGCTCGTACTGGTGAAGCGGGTATCCCCGCTCGCATATTTGCTGCCTTTGCTGATTGGTCAGGCATGGCAAAAACCGGGCCATTGGCATTGCTTAGGCGGAATGAAACCGCGGTGCTTAGTTGGTTTCGCGTTTATTCTGATGCTTTGTATACATTGCAGGTGTTGAGCGAGACTTGCAAGTTGGGAATTATTTCCAATGCTTGGCCCTATTTGGAATCACTGCTGCATTTTCTCGGCCTTTGGCCTTACTTTGAAAGCGTGGTTATTTCTGCTAAAGTTGGCATAAGCAAACCAAACCCGGCTATCTACGAACTTGCTCTGCGGTTATTTCACATCCCAGCAGAGCAGGCTATTTTTGTAGACGACATTCCTAAAAACGTATTGGCCGCCGAGCATGTAGGGCTCAAAGGGCTGTGGCTTGTACGGACACCGCTGCCCATGGATAATGTCCCCGCAGCCTACCGCCATCTCACCCAAATTTACTCATTGCAGGAAGTGATCCCTTTTGTCATGGGAGCATAAAGGATGACTCGCCCAGAAGTGATCATCTATACGGATGGGGCTTGTGAGCCAAATCCTGGCCCAGGAGGCTGGGCAGCGATTTTGCATTGCGGCAACCACGAAAAGATACTTAGCGGCGGTGAACCACAAACTACAAATAACCGCATGGAACTTCAGGCAGCGATTGCTGCACTGGAAGCACTAAAGCAGCCCTGCCAGGTTGAATTCTACACGGATTCCCAGTACCTACAGCAAGGCATCACTGTATGGCTGCCTCGTTGGATTGAGCGTGGATGGCGCAAGAGCGACCGCAAGCCCGTTTTGAACGCTGATCTGTGGCAGAAACTCCATGCCTTGACCTTGCAACATGAGATACACTGGCACTGGGTCCGTGGTCACTGCAATGATCCACAGAATGAGCGAGTAAATCGCCTGGCTTATCGGGCAATCCCCCGTGATAGCCATACTTGATCCTCTGGACAAAGATGTGAGAGCGCACCATCGCGAAGAGATCAGGAGCATGCACATGTTGAAGGAAAATGACCAGGTTTCACAGACACAGGCAGAAGCACCTCTTACGGCAAAAGCGCTTTTGCAGAAACCGGTGGAGTTGCACTTACCAACAAAGCATAACCTCAAATTGCAGGAACTAGTGGCCCGGATTAACGCGCACAGCGAACTGCATACGTTATGGCGAGCATGCAATGTTACTGCAGTGGATCGCTTGCGCATGACTGACCATGGTCCTGTGCACGTGCAGATCATCACCAACATTGCACTCAAACTGCTGAGGTTGCTTGTAGAAAGTGGGGTACAACCCAGCGTCGTGCGTGATTATGGACTGCAGAACGAGGACGCGGAAATCATTGTCGTATTAGCAGCGCTGTTGCACGATGTGGGGATGTCCATTCACCGTGACGATCACGAACGCTATAGTCTATTCATCGCCGCACCTCTAATAAAAGAACTGCTCAATGGGCTATACGAAGTTCCTGTGCGGACAGTGTTGCTGTCCGAAACGCTGCATGCCATTATTGCCCATCGCGCTGGAGGACGTCCTTTGACCCTTGAGGCAGGGATTGTACGGGTAGCCGATGCCTTGGATATGGCCAAGGGACGTTCGCGCATACCCTTTGAAGCCGGTGTAATCAATATCCATTCAGTCTCCGCTGCGGCCATCGAGAGCTTGGAGATCGAACATGGGGAACAAAAGCCGGTGCGACTGCGTGTGCTAATGAGCAATTCAGCGGGCATATTTCAGCTCGATGAGTTGCTGAAAGAAAAGTTGCAAGGTTCAGGATTGGAGCCATACATCGAAGTCGAGGCACGCATCGAGGGTGCGGAGAAAAAGCTGATTGAGATGTATCATTTCTGACGAGTGATGAGTGATAAGTGAGAGCTTAGTACATGCGCACAATTTCGCGATAGCTACGTGGCTGGCGTACCTGAAATAACTGCGAGTCCTCACGGTTTTTCCGCACTTCATCCAAGTCAATTGTAGCCAAACCGTAACCCTCTATATCTTCATCCAGCGTATTGTATACCTCGCCTCGAGGGCCGACAGTCAAACTGTTGCCGAAGAAGTTGTAAGTGTATTCCTCACCGATGCGGTTTGCTGCGATGACGAAAAGCGAATTCTCCAATGCCCGCGTGAGAATATAGTTACGCCAGGCACTTGAGTTGGGTCGTTCCCAGTTTGCACAGACGCATAACAGCTCGGCGCCTTGCAAGGTTAAGCAACGTGCCGCCTCTGGGAAAGCCAGATCCCAGCCAAGCAGCAGGCCTACCATGCCGAATGACGTTTCCGCAACGGGGAAACGATACCCGGGTCGGAAAGCGAGTCGTTCTTCGCCGCGCAGGTGGACTTTGCGATAAGTGGTGCTTACCTCGCCATCTTGGTCAATGAGCACTGCGGCATCGTAAATAACGCTCTCTATCTTCTGCTTCTCTACCAAGCCAAAAGCCAAATGCACCCTGAAATCAGCAGCCCGTTCCGCCATATAATTCACAACGTGGCCTGGAACTGGTTCAGCCAGGTCGGCAAAGCGCACACCACATTCATAACCAGTGGTGACCAGTTCGGGAAAGACAATCAAATCCACTTTTTGATCATGGCAGATGTTTTCCACCCACTTACCCATGCGCTCGAGATTGGCTTCAACGTCAGCCAACCGAGGGGCCATTTGAACGGTTGCCACGGTAATTTGTCTCATTGCTCCTCCTATGTCGTGGTAATAGAACAATTGTGCTAATCAGCCTTCATTATATCCTATCTTGTAGTTTTCGTCAAACAGGCCGGCATTTCTGCTCCACGTGGCTCATGGTCCAGCCTGAGTCAATCCGAGTAACTTTGTTCCTCCGCCTAAATTTCTATGCTAACCCAAATTCATTCCGAGCGGCAAAGCAGCGAGGAATCCCATTTCCTGTAGACTTCCGCTTAGAATGACCAAAGAACAAAGGACGAGCAAGGTTGTCCCAACTCGTTTGCAAAGTTAAGGATGCCCTGGATTGCCCTGCCTTGAATTCCGCGTTACAATGTAGACGCAATGCTCAACAGGGGCAAAAGATATGCCCTACTTGCTTGTAATGAGTAGGATTCACACTGAAGGATGATGCACGAAAAGCCGCGATAGACTTCAGCAAATGGAGCAAGTGGACCATGCTCGGCTGGGATAGCACGGTACGCTCAGGTTTATCTCCTCTATCCGCGCGGAGCCACTGCTGATAGCTGACACAGGAACCGCTGTGATAGCGAAAAAGGTAACCTTCCAAGCCAGAGATGAGCAGTGCGAGGCTCATCGGCTCCACCGAATAGGGGCAGATGGCGAAGAGGATGCAAGTGAAGCGTTGCTTTTCCAACGCTGGGAACAGGATGTCATGCGCGATGTCCATCGCTGAGGTCAGCACAGCAAAACTAGCCCCCGCTTGCAGCGCTGCATGACCAAGAATGCGCACCGAGCAATCCGTACAGGTGGGATGAAACGGTGCGTCACTGGGCAAGTTCAAGTTCAACTGCAAAAGGTACAGGCAGTCGTGGTTAAAGCGCCCTGCGGGACATTCCTGTGCGCTTACCTTGATGCCTTGCCGTTCATCGGATTGGGTGACGCGGAGGGGCTTCTGACAAAACCCTGTGCCCACCAGCAGCCGCTCTCCGGCAAGCGCAGCACGGCGTACAAATGCATCTTCCGTGCCACGGAAGAGCGGCCGCGTCTCTGGCTGATCCGTTTCAAAAACCTGGCGATAAGTCCATAGTCCACGCAGCGTGCGCAGCGGGTGTCGCAGGACAGCATGGAATAGGAATGCACGGCCATAAGCCTGCAAGATACTGTGAAGTGAAAAGTCGAGCAGGCGCAACGTGCTGTTCACTTTGGGATCGCTTACTTGGAACATAGGCAGTTCATATTCTACCATATCATCTAACATGGGTAGTCATGTATCCAATACGCTGGCTTGAGGAAATCACCTCAGAAGACAGATCTCTGGTTGGCAGCAAAGCGTTCAACCTAGCCCGCATGGCACAGGCAGGTTTCCCTGTGCCAGCCGCTTTCTGTGTCACAACTATCGCCTACCAGGACATGATCGCAGAAAACGCACTGCAACCAGCCCTACAGGCTCTGTCGGCACTGCCACCCAACCAGGTGGAGACGGCAGCTCGGGAACTACAGCAAAGAATCCGTGCAGTGCATCTGAGTGCTCCAATGCGCGAGGCTATCGTGAATGCCTACCGCGGACTGGCAGTCAGGGCAGGGCGAATGGATCTGCCGGTAGCCGTTCGTTCCTCAGCCAGCACGGAAGATTTGCCAAGCACCTCCTTTGCTGGGCAACAAGCGACCTTTCTGAATGTACGCGACGAAGCACAGTTGCTGTCAGCCATTGTGGAATGCTGGGCTTCACTCTGGTCACCACAAGTAGTCCTCTATCGTGCAAAGCACGGGTCAGCGGAAGACGCTCCTACAATGGCAGTGCTGGTGCAACAAATGGTGGAGGCTGACTCGGCTGGTGTGGCTTTCTCACTGCATCCAGTCACAGGCGAGGAGCAAGTGCTCATAGAAGCAGCCTTTGGCCTGGGGGTGACCGTAGTCAATGGAGAAGGTGATGCTGACCGCTATGTTGTGGACCGCGATTCACTGGCAGAGGTTGAGCCGCCTGTTATCGCACAGAAATTGCACAAGCAAGTTATGACATCCCAGGGCGGATTGCAGCGCGTAGAAGTGCCTGTGCAGAAGCGCAACATCCGTGTTCTGACGCTAGAACAGGTCAGACAGGTAGCGGAGGCTGTGCTCGCTTTGGAGCAGTACTTTGGCTCTCCCCAAGACATAGAGTGGGCCTTTGCGCAGGGACAACTCTATATCCTACAGTCCCGTCCCATTACTACCAGCCCTCGTTCTTTCTTCACCGATGTCATCCCTGGGGATGACCACTTCTGGACATCGGGTTTCCTCAACGAACGCTTCCCGCTGCCTGTTTCACCCCTTGGTTGGTCCATCATCAATGAGTTATTGGAGAAATTGGCTTTCCGCGATCCGCTGCGGTACTTGGGTCTGAAGGGCGTGGAACAACTGCGTCTGACCAAACTATATCGCGGCCATCCATACGTAAACCTCTTTGTTTTTCAGACCATCTACAAGGTTTTTCCAGACTTTCTGCTGCCCGAGGATGCCTATCGTTATTTTCCATGGGGCAAAACGGAACTTCGTCGCCTGGTGAAATACCCTCGTTCGCTGTTTGACCCGCGCTTTTTGCTTTCCATGCTTTGGCACTTTCTGCACCAGCCTACCGTTTGGTCGCCCTGGCATCATTACCGCACCTGGGCAGCCTTTGCTGCCCAGCACGAGAAATGCAGCCAGCAGCTCGAAGAGCAATACAGAGCTCTGTGCAATGCTCCAGCAACATTCGAATCTATCTGGGGGATCATTGACCAAGCTCAGCAGCTCAATGCCCAATTGCTGTCCCTGCACCGCTGGAGCTTGACTTGTGCAGACCTGGCCTATACGCTGTTGCGTCGCCTGGCTAGAGCATGGATCAAGCGAGAAGATGCGCACGAACTATGCCGCGTCCTGGTAACCGGCTTGCCGAACAAGACTTTGGAGATTGATCATGCTCTTCGGGACTTGGCCCAGATCGAGGATACAACCGCGTTCCGTTGCGCACTTGATGACTTCTTGAGACGCTACGGACATCGTTCTTTCTACCTGGACATCTACCACCCATCTTTTGCAGCCCAACCAACTCAAGTTATTGAGCTAGTGCAACGTCTCAAGCACGAGGCGAGCGCTCGGAACGAGAAGCAACCCGTTAGCCCTGAGCAAGCGTGGAATATCGTGTTCCCACTTTTGGGCAATGGCCCCCTAGCGTGGTTAAAACGGGGAATCTTTGCGCACGTCCTCTTCCTGTCACGCCGCTACTTGCCGTTGCGCGAAGACCAGCGCTTCTACTGGCAAAGGACATTGGCTCTCATGCGTAAGCTTTTTCTGCTGCTTGGCAAGCGCATGGCAGAGATTGGCTTTCTTTATCAGGATACCCACATTTTCTTTCTGACCAAAGCAGAAGTTGAGGCGTATGTACGGAATCCCACAAAGTGTGCCTATGCCGCATTGGCCGCCACTAGGCAACAGCAATTTGCCCGTTTGTGCAAAGAGTTTGAAGTGGCCGCTGAACAGGCTTATCCACCCTTTCTGCACGGCAATCAACCGCTGGCAACTGAAACCGCGACATGTGGCGTACAATTTCGCGGACAAGCGGTGAGCCCGGGCCTGGCAAAGGGTCCTGTCGTTGTGTTGTTATCTCCCACCGAGTTCAACAAAGTAAAACCTGGTGACATCTTGGTGGCCCGTGGGGTAGATCCAGGCTGGACGCCCATTTTCAGTTTATTAAATGCCCTGGTAATCGAATATGGTGGGCAACTTTCCCATGCGTCAGTGGTCGCCAGAGAATATGGCTTGCCTGCTGTGGCCGGCATTCCAGGCATCACAAAATTGCTGCAGGATGGCGACATCGTGGTTGTGGATGGCCTGAACGGGACTGTGACCAAGGAAGCCGATCGGACTCACTTCCCAATCACCTCACACCAGAGTATAATACCGGACAAGGAGCGCAGCAGGTGACGCCAATTCTCACCGCCCATAGTTTAGATTTTATCAGCCATAGCACGGAACAAACGCGACGCGTTGGCGAGCGTCTTGGGCGTTTGCTACAAGGAGGTGACCTAGTCTGCCTAGAGGGAGCATTGGGCACAGGCAAAACTTGTCTAGTGCAGGGCATTGGCCGCGGGCTAGGAGTGACTTCCGCTATCGCCAGTCCCACGTTCATCATGGTCAACGAGTATCGCGTGCCCAATCGCAGACACAAATTTTACCACATAGACCTATACCGTATTGAAACAATCGCCGAAGCACGCACTTTAGGGCTGGAAGACTATCTCTATGGAGATGGCATCTGTGTTATTGAATGGGCTGAGCGCGTGCGCCAAATGCTACCCGAGGAAAGACTATGGGTCACCTTACATTATTTGGGGGATACCAAAAGGGGGTTGTTGTTCGAACCACAGGGAAAACGTTATGAGGAATTATTACAACGCTTCCGTCAGGAGGCCTTTGGAGGCGAATAGTCTCCTGGTATACAACCCTCTGCAATCTCACCCACTACGCATTATGTACCAAAGGAGTTCCTCGTGCTGCTGGCAATTGACACAGCTACGCGTATAGCAGGCCTTGCCCTATACAACCAAGACGGCTTGCAGGTCGAGCAGATGTGGAGGACAAGCGATAACCACACAGTGGAATTGATGACCTATGTTGTGTGTGCTTGTGAACAACAGGCAATAGCACCATCCGATCTTGGCGCGGTGGCCGTTTCACTAGGGCCTGGCTCCTTCACTGGATTGCGCGTTGGCATGAGCGTGGCTAAGGGATTGGCTTTGGCTCTGGACATCCCCTTGCTGGGAGTGCCCACCCTAGATGCCACAGCCTACGCTTATTCCCATCAGCCTTTGCCTGTGTGTGCCGTCATTCCTGCTGGTCGGGGGAGATGGTGCATCGCTTTCTATCAGGCACTTGCTGGTACCTGGCAACGTCGTAGCGAGTACATGCTTATTAACGTAGACGAACTCATTGCCTACCTCAAAGAACCGACACTAATCTGCGGGGAAATTGACCCGCGTTTGGGCCAAGCATTGCGCGAGGCAGTGCCCAGACAAGCTATCATTGTTAGCCCGGCTTTGGCCATGCGGCGCACAGGCTATCTCGCTGAACTTGCTTGGCAGCGATTTGTTGCAGGGGAAAGGGATGACTTGTCCTTGCTTTCCCCTATCTATCTGCAGCACGCGTGAGGGTTGGTCTGTAATGGGCAATCACATCCCCTACACCGTGGAGAAAATGACTCTTGCCGACGTGCCAGAAGTAGCAGCCCTCGAGAGGATGATTTTCAGTTTGCCTTGGTCGGCTCATGCCTTTGAGTACGAACTGCACTACAATCCAATGGCCCACTTTTTCGTCGCCCGCCCTGCACGGACGAGCACAAGTCATGGCGAGCAAAACAACGCAAACAAAACTCGCCAACAGGGCAAAATAATTGGCTATGGCGGCTTTTGGCTTATCCTGGATGAGGCACACATTTGTACTCTGGCTGTACATCCCAACTGGCGCGGCCGAGGTATTGGCGAGCTACTGCTCACGCACCTGATTGACCACGCCATAGCGCTGAATGCAGCCGTTCTCACCTTGGAGGTAAGGGTCTCGAATTCCCCAGCGCAGAAGCTCTATCAGAAGTACGGTTTCATGGCTGCCGGCCTGCGCAAGAGATACTATTCGGATAACAACGAAGATGCTTTGATCATGACCACCGAGTTGGTTACCTCGCTCTCTTTTCAGAGGCGCTTTCGAGCCCTGAAATCCTCTCTGCAACAAAAGCTGGCTGCGCAGTTGACGCAGACTGCCTTGCAGTGCTAAAATGATAGATATCAATGTCTGAGAAGTCAACGTGGTCCAAAAAGCAGCAATATGCGTTCTTAACATCTTTGTTCCTTCGGGGTAAGCCTATTCTGTGGAGATGGGAAGGTGCAGCGCAGAACTAGTTGGTTTTTAGGCCTCTTCACAGTAGCTGTGGATGCTGCTATGAGCGCCGTATCCTTTGCTGGCGCCTACCTGCTGCGACGAGTTACGGAATACCCGCGTCCGCTCGTCCCACGTCCGTTCAGCTATTATGGCGGCATGCTGTTCATCCACATTGTGACTCTGTTGGCCACTTTCTTCTTCTACCGACTATATCATTTCAAGCCCGGTCTCTCGCGTATTGATAAATCTTACTCCATTATGGCTGCCGTCTCGTTCGGTACCATTGCTTCAGTTGCCTTGACTTCCTTTGTGTACAAAAACGAGTTGGACTACCCTCGCGCCATGGTCATCTATGCCTGGCTCTTAAGCATCCCTTTGGTCATGATAGGGCGGCTTTTCACCGATTACTTGCACGCCAGGTACCGCATTGCTCATCCTACCAAAGTGCTCATTGTAGGTGCCGGTGATGTAGGGCGGATGATTTTGCAAAAGATCAACCAATCACCCAACCTAGGCTATCAACCGGTTGGATTTGCAGACGACTCACCAGGGCGCAAAGAGGTAAGCGGGTTGCCTGTTCTTGGCTCTCGTCAGCAACTAGGCTTTCTTATCCGCGAGCACAACATACAGGAAGTAATCATTGGCCTGCCCGAGGCTAGCCATGAGGAGATACTGGATCTCATCTCACAGGCCGAACGCGAAAAAGCAGCTGTGCGAGTTTTCCCTGACGTGTTTCAGATCATTGCTTCTGAGATCAGTATTGATGACCTGAACGGGCTGCCGCTGCTCACTGTCCGTGACGTGGCCTTGCGTGGTTGGCGTCTGGCATTAAAACGCGCCATGGACATTGTCGTCAGTGCTGCTATGCTGATTCTTCTCTCGCCGTTAATGTTGCTCATCGCGCTTTTGATTAAACTCGATTCGCCTGGACCAGTATTCTACGCCCAGGAACGCATGGGATTGGATGCAAAGCCTTTTCAGATGCTCAAGTTCCGCTCCATGCGCGTGGATGCAGAAAAACAAACTGGCCCAGTTTGGGCCACCAGAAATGATCCACGAGTCACCCGTCTGGGCACCTTTATCCGCCGCCATTCTCTGGATGAATTACCACAATTCATCAATGTATTGCTAGGGGATATGAGCCTGGTAGGACCCCGTCCAGAGCGTCCTATATTTGTCGAGCAGTTCCGTCAGATTGTGCCGCGTTATATGGAGCGCCACAAAGAAAAAGCCGGCATGACTGGGTGGGCTCAAGTGAATGGTTTACGTGGCGACACCTCCATCGTAGAGCGCACCAAATACGACCTGTGGTACATTGAAAACTGGTCTTTGCTTCTGGATATCAAAATTTTGATCAAGACCTTCTTCAACATCTTTCGCGATAAGAACGCTTACTAAGCAGCCAATGCCTAAGTTGAGATTGGGCATCGCACAAGAGAGCCTTTGGCGATTAACAAAGGCTCTTTTTACTATTAGACTTTTATATGAATTGGCTCAAAGATATTGACAAGAATGACATCTCGTGGTATGATTTTAGCACTCAATAGAGATGAGTGCTAACAAAGCGAGCGTTGCTGCTGGGAAGGCTAATTAGAAAATGATGGAAGAACTATCTCAAAGACAACAAGAAATTTTGGGCGTTGTTGTGCGCGAATATATTGCGATGGCCAGACCGGTCGGTTCCGAGATTATTTGCCAGCGTTATAGCTTGGGCGTAAGCCCTGCGACAATCCGCAATGAGTTTGCCGAACTGACCGAATTGGGCTATCTCATGCAGCCTCATACCTCAGCCGGCCGCGTGCCGACGGCAAAGGGCTATCGTTATTTCGTTGAGAAGCTCATGGAAGAGTCAGAATTGCCCTTGTCGGAGCAACTCATGATCCGACATCAATTTCACCAGATTAGTCTCGATCTGGACCAATGGATGAGACTGGCTGCTGCCGTACTAGCCCGCACGGCCCAGAGCGCCTCTCTGATCGCCGTGCCGCAGGCCCGGCAAGCGCGCTTCCGCCATGTCGAACTCATCTCTATTAGTGAACTGACGGGCTTGATGATCTTGGTGCTGCAAGATAGCTCCGTACACCAGCAAATGATGGTGTTCAGCAAACCTGTAGCTCAGGAGGATTTGAGTCGCGTCTCGAACAAACTGAATCAACAGTTTGCCAATCTCGATGCACATCAGGCACAGGCAACAATACAGGCCAAGATTTATCCCGAAGAAGAGACTCTCGAGGCCGAAGTCAGCAAACGCATTGTGGAACTGATGCAATCCCATGAAGCCCAAGGCACTCGTGAGATCTACCGCGATGGCCTGGTGCACATCCTGCGTCAACCCGAGTTTGTCGAGATCGAACGAGCGCGACAGGTCCTGCAAATCCTGGAACAGGATAATACACTACAGGCTATTTTGAGCGAAGCCCAATTGGCCAATGGCATTCAGGTAATCATTGGCAACGAAAGCAAATGGGCGGAGCTTAGGGATTGCAGTCTGGTCTTGTCTGGATATGGCTTGCCTGGCGAAGCGAATGGCATTCTAGGCGTGTTGGGTCCCATGCGCATGCCGTATGGGCGAGCCGTCTCTGTAGTGCGTTATGTTGCTAGCCTGATGAACGACTTGCTGCACCGTCTGTACGGAGCATGACCTCGTTTGAGGCAATGACCTAGACACGAATCCTAGCTCATTGCAGCACAGGTAGAGAACAACGTTACAGGAGGGTAAGCATCATGTCTGAAGAAGAGAAAAGCCAAGTAGAAAAAACTGCTGAACAGAATCAGCCCTCAGAATTCAAAGCAGACGCAACGGAGACAACTGCACCGGCTGAGGAACAAACTCGGGATATCGAGTCGCTTCAGCAGGAAATGGAGAAACAAAAGAAACTGGCTGAGTATCATCTAACGCAATGGAAACGCACGGCAGCGGATCTGGAGAATTATCGCAAGCGCGTGGATAGGGAGCGGGCAGAATGGCTCAAGTTTGGTCAGGCTGACCTGATCACTAAGCTACTCGCGATACTGGACGACTTTGAGCGCGCATTCCAGACAATGCCTGCTGCGTTGAATAGCCTTACCTGGATCGAGGGCTTGGCTCTCATCGAGCGCAAGTTGCGCCTCATCATGGAGCAACAGGGCCTCAAAGAAATCGAGGCGGTGGGCAAGCCCTTCGATCCTTCTGTGCATCAAGCAGTCAAACAGGAGGAAAACACTACCTACCCAGATGGCCAGGTGATTGCTATCGTACAAAGAGGTTACACTCTACACGATCGAGTGCTCCGCCCGGCCATGGTAGTAGTATCCAAAAACACACAGAACAACAAAGCAGCAGAAGAAACCCGTGCTGCTGAGCAGGCAGACAACCAAGAGGAACATAGTACAACCAAGTAATTCATTCCCAGGAGGAAACATATGGGCAAGATAGTAGGTATTGACTTAGGAACAACATTTTCTGTAGTTGCGGTGATGGAAGGAGGCGAGCCGGTAGTTATTCCCACCTCGGAAGGGGAAAGGCTCTGCCCTTCAGTGGTAGCCATCAATCCCAAGACCGGTGAACGCTTGGTGGGTTGGGTAGCTCGCCGCCAAGCCGTCACCAATCCCGAGAATACAATTTTCTCCATCAAACGCCTTATGGGGCGAAAGTTCAGAGACCCCGAAGTGCAAAAGGCAATGAAGCGCTTACCTTATAAGATCATTGAAGCACCGAATGGAGATGCATGGGTCGTCATGGGTGGCAAATCGTATTCACCACCCGAGATTTCGGCGATGATCCTACAAAAGCTCAAGGCTGATGCGGAAGCATACTTGGGCGAACCAGTCACACAGGCCGTCATTACCGTTCCGGCCTACTTCAACGACTCACAGCGCCAGGCTACAAAGGACGCAGGCAAGATCGCTGGTTTGGAAGTGCTACGCATCATCAACGAGCCTACAGCATCCTCGCTGGCCTATGGGCTGGACAAGAAAAAAGATGAACAGATTGCGGTTTACGACTTGGGAGGTGGCACCTTTGACATCTCCATTCTGAGCATCGGCGAGGGTGTATTTGAGGTGATCTCCACCAACGGTGACACCTTCCTTGGTGGCGATGATTTTGATATGCGCATCATCGATTGGATTGCAGACGAGTTCAAAAAGGAACATGGCATTGATCTACGCCAAGATCGCATGGCTCTGCAACGCCTTAAGGAAGCGGCCGAAAAAGCCAAGAAAGAATTGTCTACCGTGATGCAAACGGAGATCAACCTGCCCTTCATCACTGCGGACCAGACTGGTCCCAAACACTTAGTCATGACCCTGACCCGTTCCAAACTGGAACAATTGGTGGGGGACTTGGTGGAAAAGACTATTGGACCAGTCGAGCAGGCGTTGAAGGATGCAAAGCTCACTCCGGCAGATATTGATGAGGTCGTGCTAGTCGGTGGCCAGACACGCATGCCACTGGTACAAGAGACCGTACGCAGGTTCTTCGGCAAAGAGCCCAATAAGAGCGTCAACCCAGATGAAGTGGTGGCGGTGGGTGCGGCTATCCAGGCTGCTGTGCTAGGTGGTGAGGTCAGGGATGTATTGCTGCTCGACGTCACGCCATTGACCTTGGGCATCGAGACCCTGGGCGGCGTTGCCACCCCCATTATCGAGCGCAATACCACCATCCCCACGAGGAAGAGTCAGATTTTCTCCACAGCGGCCGATGGCCAAACCAGTGTGGAGATCCATGTGGTACAGGGTGAGCGCCCAATGGCGGCTGACAACAAAACCCTTGGCCGCTTTATCCTAGATGGCATCCCGCCAGCGCCGCGCGGCATCCCGCAGATCGAGGTAACATTTGACATTGATGCCGATGGCATCTTGCATGTTAGCGCGCAGGACAAGGCGACTGGCCGCGAGCAGAAGATTACCATCACTGCATCTAGCGGACTCACCAAGGAAGAAGTGGAGCGCATGGTACGCGAAGCCGAGCGCCACGCGGAGGAAGACCGTCGGCGCAAAGAAGAGGCCGAAGCGCGCAACAATGCCGACTCAATGGCTTATACCGCAGAGAAGACGCTGCGGGAACTGGGCGATAAGGTGCCAGCCAATATACGCAGCGAGGTAGAAGGCAAAATCGCCGCTGTGCGCTCCGCCCTGCAAGGCCAGGATATCTACCGTATCCGCAGTACCACGCAGGAATTGAGCGAGGCTTTACAGCGTATCGGGGCAGCGATGTACCAACGTACTGGCCCTACTTCGCCCCCACCTGGTGGAGAAAGCCGGCAAGAGCCACCGGATGAAGGCACAGTCGAAGGAGAATTTCGAGAAGTATAAGGCAAGTAGTACGTCGTAGCAGCAAAAGGGGGATTAGGGGGCAATCCCCCTTTTCGTTTGTTCCTCATCAAGCATTGGTGTATACTATCATCCAAATGCGGATGCTGAAAGACCGATATGGGTACAAAGCGTGACTATTATGATATATTGGGCGTAGATCGCAATGCCAGCACGGACGATATCCGTAAGGCTTACCGTCGACTTGCCCGCATGTATCATCCTGATGTGAACAAAAGCCCCGAAGCCGAAGAGCGCTTCAAAGAGATCAACGAAGCATACGAAGTTCTCAGCGATGAGCAGAAACGGCTGGCTTATGACCGCTTTGGACATAGCGGGGTAGAGGGCGGCTTGGGCGATTTCGCTGGCTTCCCCGACCTGAGCGATATCTTCGAGAGCTTCTTCGGTGGCTTTGCTGGCACGCGTACCCAAAAGGGGCCTCGCGCGGGCGAGGACCTCCGCGCTGACTTGTCCTTGTCCTTCGAGGAAGCCGTGTTCGGCGTCGAGAAGGAGCTGGAAATCGAGCAGCTCGCGCTCTGCCCGACATGCAATGGCACTGGTGCCGAGCCAGGCTCCCGTCCCACCCGTTGTCCCGAATGCGGGGGGACAGGCCAAGTACGTCGAGTGCGTTCGTCCATTTTCGGCTCATTCGTCAACGTTTCCACATGCCCAATTTGCCAAGGAGAGGGAAAAGTCATCTCTAATCCTTGTCCTGAATGTCGCGGACAACAGCGGGTTCGTCGCAGAAAACGCATCACGGTAACGATCCCACCAGGTGTAGATGATGGCATGCGCATTCGCCTCGCTGGCGAAGGCAACGCAGGCATCAATGGAGGTCCTCCGGGTCATCTCTATGTTTTTGTCTCGGTAAAACCTCATCGCTACTTCCGGCGGAAAGAAAATGACATCCATCTGAACATCACCATCAACATGGTTCAGGCTGCTTTGGGCGATGAAATCACCGTTCCCACCCTCGATGGTGATGTGAAACTGACCATCCCGGCAGGTACTCAAACAGGACAGTCTTTTATCATCAAGGAAAGAGGTGTACCGTATTTACGTCGTAATGGTCGGGGAGATCAAGTGGTGACCGTCTTTGTGGCCACTCCCACCAACTTGACCGCAGAACAGAAACGGTTGTTGCGTGAACTTTCCAAAACCATGGGCAAGGAGGCTATCCTCCAAGACAACCGCAACGTGTTTGAAAAGCTCAAAGATGCGTTTCGCATCTAACCTGTGTTAATTGCCGTTATGAAGTTGTTTGAGATTAGCGTGGAAACAGATAGCGAGGCGGCAGAGGCAGTGAGTGCCCTATTCAACCAATATAACCCAAGCGGTGCAGTGATCGAAGAAGTGTGGCTGGGAACACGCAAATCTCCTACAGTCAGGGTGAAAACATTCCTCTCAACCGAGCAAAGCGATGTCATCCTACCAAAGATCGAAGAAGCTCTGTGGCACCTAGGACAAATTTACCCCATTCCATCCCCCGCTACACGTTGGCTCTCCCAAACAGACTGGGCAGAAGCTTGGAAATCCGACTACAAGGTACAGCGTATCGGAAAACGCATCGTGGTCAAGCCTTCTTGGCTTTCGTATACGGCCACTCCAGGTCAAATAGTCATTGAACTCGACCCCGGCCTGGCCTTTGGAACTGGCCTTCACCCTTCCACACGTTTGAGCCTGGAGGCTCTCGAGCAGCATCTGCAGCCTGGTCAACAAGTGCTGGATGTAGGCACTGGTTCGGGCATCTTGGCAATTGCTGCGGCTAAGCTGGGAGCAGGCCACGTCGTGGCTTTGGATATTGATGACATGGCTCTACAGGTAGCACGTGAGAACCTTGCTCGCAATTCAGTACAGGAAATCGTATCGCTACAAAAAGCTTCCCTAATCCTCACATCTTCTTTGGACGGGTCAAGCGTATTACCAGCCTGTTCCGCTTCTGAAGAAGTAGAAAGCCTCGTCTGCCTCATGGCAGGTCCGACAACGAAGGAAGCGAACCACATACCAAAGATTTTCAATGCATCTGGGCTTTGGAATGGAGTCTTTGATGTGTGCGTCATGAATATCACCGCCGATGTCATTGCCAGGTCAGCCCATGTAATGGCACAATGCCTGGCCATGGGCGGTACATTCATCGTTTCAGGAATCATTCAGCCACAAGAAGATGCGGTATGCAAAGCTCTATCGGCAGCGAATCTGGTGGTGCGTAAACGTCGCATGAAGAAAGACTGGGTTGCGCTGATTGGACAACGCCCACACAACGGGTCAAGACGAGGTAGAAAGGAGGGAAAGCAGAGCGGCACAGTCCGATGACGTGCGACACTCGGCAATGCTTCTCTGCCCTTTTCACATGCACCGCTTTTTTATACCTCCCACCTGGCTACAGGGTAATAAGGTTACCCTTAGCGGCTCAGTAGTGCACCAAATCCGTGATGTCTTGCGCCTCAGGCCAGGCGACGTCATCACAGTCCTGGATGATTCGGGCTGGGAATATGAAGTGCGCTTGACCGAGGTCGAGCAGGCACAAATAACTGGCCTGATCGAACGAAAAGTGCTCACACGCACAGAGCCCAGGACCAAGATCACCCTGTATCAGAGCCTGCTCAAGGGCGATAAATTCGAATGGGTGCTCCAAAAGGGCACAGAACTGGGCGTGGTCGAATTCGTGCCAATGGTCTCAGATCGCTGTGTGATTGGTAGTGTAGAGGAAGTGAGCAAGGCCAAGTTCGAGCGCTGGCAGAGGATCACCTTGGAAGCAGCAGAGCAATCGCGGCGTGCTCGTCTGCCGCGATTGCACACGCCATTGCTCTTTCCCCAGGCCTGTGAACGAGCTCGGCGAACCGATCTGGCGGTGTTGCCTTGGGAAGAGGAGAAAACACGAACGCTGCGCTCCATGTTAACTGCCTCGGACCCTGCATCTATCAAAGTACAGGGTAAGAATGTGATCATTCGCAAGCCATTTTCCATTAGCATAATTGTGGGCCCTGAAGGAGGTTTTACGGCGCGGGAAATTGACCAAGCTCGTCGCTACGGCATTGCTCCGGTCACCCTGGGCCCACGCATCCTGCGTGCCGAGACTGCTGCTTTGGCTGCAGTTACGATTATCCTATACCAACTTGAGGACATGTAGTGTCCAGTAACAAGTTTTCATTGTTTTGATGGGGCATTTGCCCCCTAGATTGGAGTCTGATGGGCCGTATTTACGTAGCCCTCGATCTCGAAACCACCGGTCTGGATCCCGAACGGGATGACATCATAGAAATCGGCGCAGTCAAGTTCCGCGACCACCAAGTGCTGAATACTTGGTCTACGCTGGTCAATCCGCAACGACCTATCCCATACAAGGTGCAGAAGCTGACCGGCATCACTCCACAGGAGGTACAACAGGCGCCTGGCCTTGCCTCTGTTATCGCGCGCCTAGCCAGTTTCATTGGTGACTACCCAGTTGTGGGTCACACGGTGGGGTTTGATGCTGCTTTTCTCCGCAAGCATGGTCTTTTGTTGCGCAATCCACTGATTGATACCTTCGAATTGGCACGTATCCTATTGCCCAAATTGCCTACCTATAATCTGGCTACGCTAGCGGCTATCCTCGGCATTGCGCCCCAAGAGCATCACCGCGCTCTACCCGATGCCATAGCCGCCAAGGATCTGTTTCTCGCTTTGGTCGAGCGGGGGCTGCAGATGGATCTGGCTGTCTTGCAGGAGATCAACCGCACCGCTGCACGCAGCTATTGGCCACTGCGACAATTCTTCTTAGACCTGGAACATGAACGGGTGCACACCGCTTTCGCGAGCAATATACGCGAGCAACTGCTTGCCAAGGGGAGCCTGGATAGCGATACACTGGGGCTTGTGCTGGACCGTCGCGAACAGCCGGAGCCTTTACGCCCTTCGGCTAGCAAGAGCCTGCTCGACGAGCAAGAACTGGTTGCCATACTTTCACCAGGGGGATTGCTATCCCAACGATTTCAGGGATACGAGCACCGTCCACAGCAGATCGAGATGCTCCGCGCCGTTACCCGAGTCCTTAACGAAGGCGGCCAGCTCCTCGCAGAAGCAGGTACAGGAACTGGCAAATCTCTGGCTTACCTGCTGCCAGCTATTTACTTCGCAGTGAGCAATGGCCGTCCCGTGGTTGTCTCGACCAACACGATTAATCTGCAGGATCAACTTTGCAATAAGGATATTCCAGACTTGCAGAAAATTTTGCCCTTTGAATTCAAGGCTGCCTTGCTAAAGGGACGCAATAATTATATCTGTCTGCGTCGTTTGGCTCTCTTTCGGCGCAGCGAATCGCTGGAAACAGAAGAGGTACAGGTACTGGCTAAAATCCTCGCTTGGCTCCCGGTTACCGAGACCGGCGATTTGGCTGAACTATCGCTACGGGATCAGGAGCTTGCCGTATGGAGCCAGGTGCAGGCTGAGCAGGAAAGCTGCCTGGGCGATCGCTGCCCCCATTTCCGCAGAGGACGCTGTTTTCTGCACAGGGCACGCCGCAATGCGGAAGCAGCTCATATCGTTGTGATCAACCACGCCTTGCTGCTATCCGATATGGTGGTCTCAAACAGGGTGCTGCCCGAGTATCATCACCTGGTGATTGATGAAGCGCACCACCTGGAAGCTCGCGCTACGGAGCAATTGGGCTTTGCCGTAAACTATAGCCAGGCTGCTTCTTTTCTAAGGGGGCTGAGCCAACAGACCATCACGGGACAGTACCGAGGCTTCTTGCACGAGATTCCACAGCATTTGCGCGGCAGCACAATAAGTGCAGTAGTGCAACAACAAGTCAACGCTTATCTGGTTAACATGCAGGGCCAAGTGGAACAGGCGCTCTTATCCTTGGATAACTTTTTCACCACTCTGCACACTTTTGTCAAGGATACTTTGTCTCCGGAGTTCGAACGTCCGAATGAAAACTATGACCGCCAGATTGAATTGACTAGCGGGATCAGAAAACAGCCTGGTTGGTCTCAAATCGAGATCGTAGCCGATGAACTAGACAATGACTTGCTCAAAGTAGAACAAGGCCTGCAAGGATTACATCACGGCTTCTCCAATTTAGAGGGCCAGAATATCCTGAATTATGAGGACTTGCTGCAGGAAATTTGGGCCCGACTTGAGCACATGCGAGAGATACGCGAGCAATTGCGCGCCATCATCAGTCAGCCAGTGTCCGGGGGCATCTACTGGCTTAGCATTGGGGCCAAAGATGAGGACATCACCTTGCACTCGGCTCCCCTACATGTGAGTTCATTGCTGGTGCAGCATCTGTTTTCCAAACTGGAGAGCGTAGTTCTGACCTCAGCAACGCTGCGCACAGCGAAGGATTTCGCCTACATCCGTGAACGTCTGGGACTGCAGGACGCAGAAGAGTTTGCTGTCGAATCGCCCTTTGACTATGCAAACTCCACCCTGCTTTACCTGCCCACTGATATTCCAGAGCCAGCCCAACCAAACTACCAGAATATCGTATCCAAAGCGATCACCGAGTTATGCTTGGCGACTAGAGGACGTACTCTCATTCTATTCACTTCCCACCATCAGTTGCGGAATACCTACTACGCCATCGCCAGACCATTGGAGGAAGCAGGCATCATTGTCTATGGACAGGGCATTGATGGCTCGCGCCGGCAATTGCTCGAGAACTTTAAGACCACTCCTCATTCGGTATTGCTAGGCACAAGGAGTTTCTGGGAAGGCATAGACGTGGTAGGACCTGCACTTAGTTGCCTGGTCATCGTACGTCTGCCCTTCTCTGTACCATCAGACCCGGTATTCTCAGCACGCAGTCGCACCTTCGAAGATCCTTTTGGACAATACGCGGTACCTGAGGCAGTACTGCGCTTTCGGCAAGGATTTGGCCGTCTGATCCGTAGTTATACCGATCGCGGTGTCGTCATCGTGCTTGACAAACGAATTCTTAGCAAAAGCTACGGTTCATCTTTTTTAGATTCATTGCCAGATTGCACCGTGTGCCGTGGTCCGCTCAGCGAGCTGCCTAACAAGGCTGCGCTTTGGATTCAGGCCAATCAGGATAGCGAATTGGCCAAATAGGGACAGCAGATTTCTCAAGTCGTTGGCAAAACGACTGCCTCTGTTTGAGACCGCTGTGAGGGCGGGACTGGAATCGGGGCGCGGCATACAGCCAACTTGTACGATACCATTTCCAACACGGTGCTCAGTTGGAACGGCTTGAAGATTACCGGGGCGCCGGTGCAGTTCAAAAAGCTTTGCGTGGCCACATCAGCTGTATCACCGGTACAGAAGACGACGCGCTGGCTCAAGTGGGGATACAAAGCACACAATTGGCGATAGAATGCCCGCCCATCCAGAACGGGCATCCTAATGTTGGTAATGATCAGGTCATAATCCTGATACGCTATCCTTTGCAGGGCCGCCTGCCCATTGCTAGCCGTGTCCACTTCGTACCCTGCCGGTCTCAGCACTCGTACCAAGATATCGAGGATCTCCTGCTCATCATCAACGAGCAATATCCTGCATGGCATCAAAGCACGAGAAGATTGGTTCATGAAGTAAATTCCCGCTATTCTATCCTAAACTATGCCCACTCTGGTTCGTGATCGTTCATCCATACAATCAATTGCTCAGCGAACTGCTCGATTGTGTTAGCGCGGATGGACGCGATGCTGCGCAGTTCATTGGCCTCCAGATTGAACTGGGCTAGAGCGCGCTTGGGATTGCTCAAGAGAGCGCTCCGAAAACCGTCATCAATAACGGCTGTGCCAATAATTTGAGAAAGAGATGCTGTCGTCATCATTCCCTCCTAAACCGTTTTATCGGCGCCAGCGCTTCCCACATGTCCCAACATCGCTCCTTGTATGAGCAAAAAGACACCCGCTGCAACCAATATATCCCCGATGCTGAAAACCGTTGGGATTGGGAAGGGCCTGGCCAAGACCAAGACATCAGATAGAAACTGCAATTTCGTCCGCTCCCTTGGCAAGATAATGTTCTTGCTGCTATATACGCGTGTACCAGATTCCAAGGAAGGGACAAGTCCAGTATGTCCTACCTTAACCACTGCCTCAGGAGTAACCGGCATCCAGCCCCCGTTAACAACCATCACGATAAAGTTCAGCAGCAAACCCAGTCCGATTAGTTTGACTCCGGGCAGATGGCGGTTTGCCCAAACAGTCGCCAGCAACAATAGATGCGACACCATAAAGAGTATCTCTTGCCATCCCCAGACGCCAATGCTTTTGTGTATCGGCTTTTGGTAAATAAAGAGGGCTTGAATGGCAAACGCTGTCACTGCCAGAAGCCCCCATCGTAACGGAATGTTAATTAGATTAGTAAACCGTCCCCCTCGTAGCAGCGCAACGACAATGGAAGCCACAATCGCAGCTATAAGGATCATGTCAAGAGAAACGCGCTAGGCAATATGTAGCACAAGAGTCTATACACTGGTCATGCAGCCTAGACCACAATCATCCACCGCCAGTGCCACCAAAAGCTTCAGGAGCACCGCTGCCTAGCACCAATGCACTGATAACCAGCAAGATCCACACTAGGCGCACGGTATTGCTGTTCGCGAGTTTGTAGATAGTTGGCAACCACTTCCTCATTTCTTTATCCTCCTCTCAAGTTTGCGCACAGCATTGCCGCTCTCAAGAATAAGTTCCGCAATGCTCATTTCTGTATCCATTGTAGCGGAGGGTGCTTACAAAAGTGCTTACAAAAAGGCCCAAAACAGGCTGCTAGTGATGAAAAAGGGGCTTTCCCAGCCCCATTTTCGTGCAAATCCAACTATGCGAATGCGACTATGTCACTGTTCAACCTGGGCCGATTTCCCCGCGCAGGATCTGCTCATAGAGTTCGGTTGTCTCGCGTGCAGGTTTGGCATCGAGCTCCTCTTCCAATACCTTGGCCAGGCGATGGTAGGTCCTCAGTGCGGCACTACGTTCACCCAACAGTGCTTGGCATCGCATCATTTCCCAATATGTATTCTCCTGATAGTTATCTACTTCTAGCGCTTTTTCATAGAAGTCAATTGCCGCCTTATAGTTGCTTTGATCAGCGTGATATTGCCCCAGGCGGTGTAAGGCGATATAATACTGCTGACGAAGTTCTTCCCTCTTGAAAAGGCACCATTCTTGAGCAGATGAAAGATCCTCCAGGAAGTCGCCGTGATACAGAGCAATAGCTGCATGGTAGTATTGAGCTGCCCTAGCTCGGTTCGTAGCCCAGACCGAAGCCGCGTTCTGAATAGCATGCTCAAATTCCTCTACATCAAACCAGTAGTTGATGCGTCGGTTGAAGAAATACCGATCCTCCTCATATTTCACACAATCGTGCTGTGCTAAAGCACGACGCAGGCGGTAAAGGGTAACGTGAAAGGAAGCACGTACCTTGGCTGTAGATGATTCTGGCCAAAGATCGCTAGCGATCTGATCTTTGCGTCGTTGTTTATGACATAGCAGATAAAACAAGAGTTCCTTTGCCTTGGTCGTGCCCCATTCGGAGTTCGGAATGAGTCGATCACCTCTTAAAACCTTGCTCTCGCCAAAGGCGTAAATACATAAGATGGGTTGAGCAACAGGTTCCGGTGTAACAGCGACCTCCATGGCCGGCATTGTAGCTGCATCCACTTTCTTTAGCAACTCACTGATCAAGGTGTCTGCCATGCCATTGGCTACAGCGTATTGAATCACCCGTTTGGTTTCCCTGGCAACGGGCAAGAGAAACTGGTCATAACCCAACGTCAATAAGCAATCCAATACGGTCTGTATGCAGTCTAAAGCCTCTTGGAAACGGCCGCCAATATAATAAGCGTGTGCAAGGTAGAGGCTTGCTTTAGCCAATTCCCTTTTTGCATTGCTACGCATGAAGACGGTGCGCGCTTGTCCAAGATATGCCTCCGCTTGGCGAATGCTGCCTTGCTGGCAGTGGAGCGCACCCAATGAAATCTGATACAATGCTATCTCATAAGTAGAATCTCGTTCCTGTGCTCGCTCATAGGCTTGGCGTATGAGAGCTATTGCTTGGGCAAAGTTGCCCATCAGGCGATGGGTGTTGCCAATAGCATCCAACAAATAGCTAATGATAAAGCTTTCCCTAGATTGGCGCGCTGCTTGTAATCCCTCTTCATAGGCTTTCAATGCTTCTGCGTATGCACCCTGGTCCTTATACACATCCCCCATACCAGCTAGAATGAAAGCCATCGGGCGATCCAAGCCTGCTTTGCGCGCCTGTTGCAAGCCCATTTCATAGAGCTGAAGTGCTTCAGCGTATTCCCCACGATAATAATGGCCAACGGCTATGTTGTTGATAGTCAGAGCGGCCATGCCCACATTCCCCAATTTTTCCCAAATCTCGAGCGCTTGTCGGAAGTGCAGCTCAGACCCTGTCAGATTGCCTGCACGCCGCAGGATAGCCCCCAGGTCATTGTGTACATAGGCGATATTGGTCGTTGAACGTAATTGCTCATAGATATCAAGGGCCTGACGTAATTCTTCTTCGCCTTGCGACAGATTGCCCAGGTTCGCCTGGCAGGTGCCAATCTGCCGATGGGCATCCGCAATAACGCGCAGCGCATCATCCCGCTGCCCAATTCCCTGCGCCAAAGAAATGGCTTGCTTACAGGCTTCTATGGCCTCCCTGAACTCGCCCTGAAAGCGCAAAACGGTGCTCTTGTGTACCAATGTGAGCGCCTGACCCAGCAAATCCTCAGAGCGAGCAAATCCGGCATATGCCTGCTCAAAAAGTTCGGTCGCCTGCTCCAATTGTCCCATGTCAGCATGTATCTTGGCCCGAAACCACAACAAGCGAGGTCTATCTTGGAGCATGTTCGGAGGCAGAGCATCAATCCAACGCGTCAGGGTTTCGAGCTTGCCAGCATCAAAGGTTTCGCGGGCTATCTGGAGAATGGCTTCCACGGCACTGTGATAGTCCTGGGCGAGCAAATAATGGTGAATCGCCTGCTCTATCGCCCCGCTTTCCCAAAGTATTCTAGCAGCGCGCGCATGCAATGCGCGGACCCGTTCGGGCTTTTCCTCCTGGAACTTGGTCTGCAGAAATTCCCGGAATAAATGATGGTACCGATACCATCTTTCCTCTCCCCGTTCCAGGCGGATCAGAAACAGGTTCTTCTCCTCTAGTGACTTGAGCATATCGCGAGAGTTGCTGACCTCAAGTAGCTCATCGCAGAGTAGGGGACTCATTTCATCCAGGATGGATGTGGAAAGCAAAAAATCTTGCACCTGGGGGGGTTGGAGATTGAACACCTCGTTGACCAAGTACTCGTAGACCCTGCTGTCAGACCCCTGGATGCGGACCATGCCTTCGAAAAGTCCTTTCCACATCGTGTGCGTGGTCAACAATATGCCCGTAATCCAGCCCTCTGACTTCTCGGCCAGTTCTTGCGCCGCTGCGTCAGAAAGTCGTTGTCCATAGTTCTGCCAAAGAAGTGCTTGAATTTCCTCGGGTGTGAAACGCAGATCTTTCACGCCGAGACCAGCGATCTGTTGACGAGCAGTGAGCAAGGCCAAGCCACGAGGAGTCAACACAGGGATGCTACGGCTAGAAATGATGAAATGGCAGTTCTCAGGCAAGTGCTGAATCAGAGCATCCACGATATGGTTAACCGCACGGCTCTCGTCAACGAGGTGATAGTCGTCTATGATCACGACGAAGTAATCGGGGATTTTCTCATAGATCTCATTGACCAATGTGCCAACAAACAATGTGGGATCAGAGAGCGTTTCGCTAGATTGCAGCAAGTTGCGCGAGTTCTCCCCAAATCCAGGGAAATGGTGATTGATCGCAGCAATCAGATAATCCAGAAATACACGAGGGTCGCGTGCTGACTCCACTATGGATAGCCAGCAAACCGGCAAATCGGTATCATGAGCATAATCAATGAGCAATGAGGTCTTGCCATAGCCCGCCGAGGCGGAGATGAGCAGCAACTTGCGGTCAATATGCTCGTGGATAAAGTCAACGAGCCGCGGCCGGTGCAGCAAATCGGGACGCTTCTTGGGCGTTAGTATCTGAGTAACGATCAACGGCGAAGAACTAACCATGCCTCTGCCACTCTAGTGTAAGTTGTTCACGTTCCAACTCCTTGTTCGTACTTATCACAAATTATAACACATTGTGAGAACAAAATACCAGCACCAACCTTTGCCTGAAAAATTGACAGTCCATAGCATCGCCCTATAATTGCAACGATATGCAATCTCCTTTTCTGCAAGCAGCGGGGCTTTTGAAATACATTGGGCTGTTCTTGAGCGGTGTCTGCCATCAACTTCCAGACCACTCTCTTTTTGTCGCAGGCATCCAGATGCCGTTGTGCGCACGGTGCATGGGCTTGTACTTAGGAGCCACGCTGGGATTATGCTCTGCTTGGTGGAGGGGGCATTTTCATGCTAGCAAGTTGCCGCCAGGAAAGTTGTTGATTTTGTTGCTCGTTTTCCTCGTCTTTTGGGCCATAGATGGACTGAATTCTTATTTTTACTTCCTCACTGGCAGGCCAGCGCTCTACATTCCCAACAATTCCCTGCGCCTGGCTGCGGGGATGGCCAGCGGCCTGTCCCTGAGTTTTTTGGTTTTGCCCCTGTTTAATTCTACTCTATGGCGAGAACCCGAAAAGCAACGCATCGTCAGTACTGCAGGAGAACTGGCTGTGATCTTGCTGCAAGCCCTCGCACTCGGATGGTTGTTACAGACTGACATTTCGGCTTTACTTTATCCCTTGCTTCTGGCAAGTGTGTTAAGCGTTCTATCCCTGCTTACCTTGGTAAACGCGGCTATTCTTGTTCTCCTGCTCCACCGCGAGCAGCAGGCCCGGAGTTGGAGGGAAGCATGGCTTTCTCTTGCCCTGGGGCTGGTGCTCTCTGTCATAGAAGTAGGCAGCCTCGCTTTGCTGCGACACATACTTGCGTCTGTCTTTCCCATATCCCATCTCTGAGGCTAGACCCACCCCTACTGTTTATCCGGGAGTTCCGAAAAAGGCATCAATTTTCACCCTGTATTTGAAGCAATCTGAAATTTGCTGTATACTATTATCATCCGATACTGAGAGCAAGGAGGTCCCGATGAAAGTTTCCTGTCTGCAAGAGAACTTGGCCAAGGGCCTGGCTATCGCTAGCCGTGCTGTAGCCACCCGCAGCACATTGCCTGTGCTTTCTAACGTCCTGATGGCCACGGACGAAGGACGGCTGAAATTATCCGCAACTAACCTGGAAATTGGCATCAATTGTTGGATTGGGGCTAAAGTAGAGGAGGATGGAGCTGTTACTGTGCCTGCGCGCCTGCTCACCGACTTTATCAATTCCTTGCCTCCGGACCGCATTGACATGCAGTTGGTAACGCGCACTCAGACGCTCAACCTGAAATGTGCCAACTTCGAAGCAAATATCAAGGGCATTGATGCGCAGGAATTCCCTCTGATTCTGGCCTTAAGTGAGGATACTGGAGTCAGCCTTGAGCCACCTACATTGCGTGAAATGATCAATCAAGTCTCTTTTGCCGCTGCGGTGGATGAAAGCCGCCCAGTGTTAACAGGCGTGTTGGCTGAGCTCTCTGGCACCCGGTTGACAATGGCTGCAGCAGATGGCTTCCGACTCTCAGTACGTCACACGGAATTGTCGGGAACAGCCCCTGCATCAGTTACTGTGATTATCCCAGCTCGTGCATTGCAGGAACTGGCCCGCATTAGTGCGGATGAGGAGAATCCTATCCGCATGACCATAGCGCCCAACCGCAGCCAGGTCTTCTTCCGTATGACCAATATTGATCTGATATCGCAGCTCATAGAGGGCAATTTCCCAGATTATAAGCAGATCATACCTAAGAGCTACACGACGCGCACTGTGGTAGATGCAGCCGAATTCTTGAAGGCAGTGAAGATTGCCTCCTTCTTCGCTCGCGATGCAGCGAATATCATCCGACTGCGTATTGTGCCTGGGGAAGCAGGTCTAGGTGGACGGATGACCGTTATGGCCACTAGCGTGGAGCTGGGTGATAATGTAACGGAACTGGACGCTGCAGTGGAAGGCGCGCCCATCGAGATTGCCTTCAATGCCAAATACCTCATTGATGTGCTCAGCGTGATTACCAAGCCACAAGTGGCACTGGAAACCTCCACTCCTTCAAGCCCTGGCGTGATCAGGCCAGTGGGTGACGAGACCTTCGTACACGTCGTCATGCCCATGCACATCGCACGCTAACGAAACAGTCTCCTGGGAACCTACCAGGTCCCTGGACTCGAGATGAGCAATGAACAACCTAAACGGGCGAAAACCGACCCGCATCATCACCAGCGTTGCACCCATCCGCATCTGCGATAACGGTGGCTGGACCGATACCTGGTTTGCTCAGTACGGCAAGGTCTTTAATATCGCTGTTTCACCCTGTGTCGAGGTACAGATCGCAGTCTATCCCTACACGCCTGGTCAGGATCGCATCATCCTCTACGCTGAGAACTATGGTGACCGCTATGCCATACCCTCCGGACAGCCCAAGTGGATGCATCATCCACTGCTCGAGGCAGCCATCGCGCGCATGGGTGTGCCAGAACATTGTGCCATCGAGGTTTCCATCTACTCCGCAGTCCCCAGCGGCTGCTCCACGGGAACATCGGCAGCCGTTTCTGTGGCGCTCATTGGGGCACTGGATCGCCTTACGCCGGGGCGGTTAAGCCCTCACGAAGTGGCCTACACCGCTCATGCGGTAGAGGTGGAAATGCTCAAACAACAATCGGGTATCCAGGATCAGTTATGTGCGGCCTATGGTGGCATCAATTACATCGAGATTCCCCAATATCCCCACGCCATTGTCTCCCCGATTCATGTACCAGATTCAATCTGGTGGGAATTGGAACGGCGGTTGATTCTGATTTACCTCGGCAGAACCCATGATTCTTCGGCAGTCCACGAGAAGGTCATCGCCGAACTGCAGCACGAAGGCCCAGACTGCAAACATCTACAGGATTTGCGCATGACAGCAGCTAAATCGCGGGATGCGCTATATGCTGGTGACTTCGTTGCACTAGGTCGGGCGATGATCGAGAACACAGAAGCACAGGGGCGATTACATCCATATCTGATCAGCCGGGATGCGCAGCAAGTGATCCAAATTGCCAACGAATGCGGGGCCATCGGCTGGAAAGTGAATGGCGCTGGCGGCGAGGGTGGCTCCATCACCATTCTCTGTCCTGAGCTTTCCTATGTCAAAAGGGAAATAGTTCAGGCAATTGAAGCAGCCAATCCACTTTTCAGGCACATACCCATTCATCTGAGCCGGTATGGGCTAAGGATCTGGGAGCAAGAAGAACATCACCATGAGACCCACTAGGGGCTGACAAAAAGCTGTGTTTTGAGCTCGGGGGCATAGCGCTCAACCATTTCCCGCGTGATGGCACCATTCCGGCAGATTTCGCCATACAATTTGCCGCTATCCTTTACGGTGCGCTTTCCAGTTTGCAGGTCAAGGCCAATCAGTCCAAACCGAGCGCTGAATCCCTCCGCCCACTCGAAATTATCCACCAAGGACCAGAAATAAACGCCTTTAACTGGCACGTCTTCGGCAATTGCGCGATAGACCGCAGAAAGATGAGTAATGAGAAAGCGTGGCCGCTTGGAATCATCGTTATCCGGCACACCGAATTCTGTCACATAGATGGGCTTACCATACTGCTGCAGGCGCTTGAGCAGGCGGTACAGTCCTTCGGGGTAGATTTCGCCCCAGCCCTCCATGCTGAACTCTGTACCCGGCATGACCGAGCGCCGTCCAAAGAGTAACTGCGGCCTGGTGATGTCAAAGCTGACCATATCGCGGGAATAATAGTTCAGTCCGATATAGTCCTGCGAATCCACCAGTTCCGGGATCTTGGTGTTCCAACCTAGGGGAAGACGGAGCACTCCATCTACTGGCGGTTCCAGCACAATTCCATTGAAGAGATAATCCTGCAACCATGCCGCCCAACGATCCAGGATGGAGTGCGGACGCATAGGGTCGAAAACGCGCAGATGCTGCGCTAGCCCTACCTTGGCTGTGGGCTGCAATCGGTGAATAGCGCGGTAAGCGAAAGCATGTGCCAACAGTTGATGGCATATGACGCGGAAGGCGAGCCTGATATTGCGCTTCTGCGGCGGCCAATTGCCCAGCAGATAGGAATACACGCCATAGACATTTGGCTCGTTGATCGTGCACCACAGGCTGACCAAATCACCGCATTCTTCTACTACTCGGGTTGCAAAGCGCTCAAAATAGCGCACAACGCTCTCGTTTTCCCATCCACCCTTTTCAACCAACCACAGGGGGCTGACAAAGTGGAACAATGTCACCATGGGCTCGATGCCCCGTTCGCGCAGAGCGCCCAACATGTGGCGGTAGCGGGCAAGCGCTTGCTTGTCCCATTCCCCCTCGCGAGGTTCAATGCGGCTCCAATCAACCGAGAGCCGCAGCGCATTTTGACCCATGGCCAGAGCAAGGTCGAAATCCTCCAAATAGCGACCTGCCCACCACTCACAGGCACGGCTCGCGTCCGTGCCATCTTTAACATGCCCGGGAACCTGCTCCCAAGCCCACCAATCGCTGTTCGCTGGCTCACCCTCCACCTGGTGTGCAGCCGTAGCCGTACCCCAGCGAAAATCAGCCGGAAACTGCAATGATTCTGTAGCCATCCTTTTCACCTTTTACGCCTTACCACCTTACGCTTTACGTTTTACACTTTATGGATATATCCTCTCCAACATACGTGGGAAAGCGATCGTCTCGCGGATATGCTGAATGCCACAGACCCAAGCTACCGTACGCTCCACACCCAAACCAAAACCTGAGTGCGGTACGGAACCGTAGCGACGCAAATCGAGATACCATTCGTATGCTTCACGTGGCAAATTGTGCTCCTTAATGCGTCGCTCCAGCAATTCGTAGCTAGCTGTACGTTGTCCCCCACCGATAATTTCGCCATAGCCTTCCGAAGCCAGCAAATCCACCGATAGACATACTTCTGGGCGTGCAGGATCCTCTTCCATATAGAAAGCCTTAATCGCTGTCGGATAATGATGCACGAACACGGGACGATCAAAGTGCTCGCCAATCGCCGTTTCATGTGGTGCGCCAAAGTCATCGCCCCACCTGAAATCAAAGCCTTTTTCCTGCAGCAACTTCACGGCCTCATCGTAACTGATACGCGGGAAGGGCGGCACCACCTTCTCCAGCCGTGTGGTATCCCTCTCCAAGGTGCGCAGTTCCGCAGCACGCCTCTGGAGCACAGTCTGCACAATATAGCTAACGAACTGTTCTTCTATCTCCATGCATCCTTCCAGATCGACATAGGCCATCTCGGGTTCTACCATCCAGAACTCGGTCAAATGACGGCGCGTCTTGGATTTTTCGGCGCGGAACGTCGGCCCAAAACAATATACTCTCCCAAACGCACCAATAGTTGCCTCATTGTAGAGCTGGCCGCTTTGAGTAAGGTAAGCCGGCTCGCCAAAATAGTCCGTTTCAAACAATGTGGTGGTATCCTCACAAGAGGAGGGAGTCAGAATAGGAGTATCCACATTTACAAATCCGTGGCTGTCCAGCCACTCACGAATGGCTTTGATCACCTCCGCACGAATGCGCAGGATCGCATGTTGTCGAGAGGAGCGAATCCAAAGATGGCGATGCTTCATCAAGAATTCTATCCCGTGCTCCTTGGGAGTGATGGGATAATCCTGCGTCAGTTGGACAATCTGCAGGTCAGTCAACAGAAGTTCATAGCCACCTGGCGCACGTGGATCAGCGCGGACTTGACCCGTGACGATAACGGATGATTCCTGCGTGACTCTTTGTGCTGCAGCAAACACATCCGGAGGCAAGTCCTTTTGAGAAGCCACGCACTGGATAATGCCCGTGCCGTCGCGCACCAGAAGAAATTGCAATTTACCCTTGTCCGTGCGATTATAGAGCCATCCTTTGATAGTCACTGCTCGGCCGACAAAATCTGCGATCTTTTCTATGTATGCCCATTCACTCATCACATACCTCCTATACCTAATAATGTCAACCGCCTCCTTACACCAGCCGGCAACAACTGCATGACCAGCGCCACATCGGGCTGGCGGAAAGTGCCCAATGCTACAAGTATCCCGAAGTAGGTAATGGCTGCTGCCGGAATGGTTAACAAAACCGTCGCACCACGTAACAGCCACATGACCGCAGCCATCAGCGCTGCGGCTGCAGTCGGCTGCCAGAATACGTCCACCCACGGCAATGTGGTGAGGTTCTTCCGCACACAATAATAGAAGGGAAGGAACAATGCCACTTCCGACAAAGCAGTAACGATCGCCGCCGCGACATAGCCATAGCGTGGAATCAAAAGCAAGTTGGTCAGGATATTGAAACTCGCACCAAACACGAACGCTTTGGTCAAGAAGCGCTGTTGATTAATGGCGATGAGCACATAATGGGTGACGCTGTTGATGAAACCAACGGGCATGTACCAGATGAGAAATTGCAAGGCAATCATGGAATGCGGCAGGTAATCTGCTCCTGCCAAGACAAGCATTAATTCACGCGCAATAAATGTAGTGCCAACAGCGATAGGCAAGGCAACCATGACCAACAGCTTGACCGACAGGATATAAGCACGAACCAGGGACTCGCGACTTGACTCAGCGAAACGCGAAATCAAGGGGAAAATAGCCAAAGTAAAGTACGAGGGGATGATGTCCAGCGCACGAATGTAGCGATAGGCAGCACCATAGTAGCCAACTTCGACATCGCCTCTCAACGGTCGCAGAAGGAGCACGTCCACTTGGAAAAAGATCCTGGATAGCAAATTGTTCACCACCAACGGCAGGGATTCGCTGGCCATGGTGCGTGCAAATGGAGGGTCGAATTCCAACTTCGGGCGGAAGAACATGCGAGTTGCCAGGAAACCTAGGATCAACGCCGTGCCAACATTGACCAGCAAGGTCGTAGCCGCCATCCCCACAAAGCCATAGCCCAGCAGCAGCGCCAGCGTGCCCAACGTCACGCGCATGATTGTGGTTACCGAAGTGATTGCTGCCGGGTACTCCATCTTCTCATGGGCATGAAAGACGGCGGTGAAGGAATCTGCTATCAGGGAGGGAATCAGAGCGACGAAGAAAAAGAGGATGGCTACAACCGTATCCAAGGGCAGGTCGAAAAAGCGCACATAGCCGTAGACGATCATGCCCAACACGGGCAGCAAAACCAGCCAAAAGAGCATGCGCAACACCACGCTATTGCTCACATAACGGTTTGTCTGCTCACGATGTTTAGCCATTTCCCTGGTGATCAACGTGCCCAAGCCAAAAAGAAGTGCGGTTTCGAAGTAGCCAATGAAGTTTGTAGCAAACTGATAACGGCCAGTCCCTTCGGGAGCAAGGACGCGCAGATAAAGCATAGCGAAAACCATGTCAATCACGCGATTGAGCAAGGACAACACCATGGGCGTCAATGCGTTTTTCGCCACACGTTGCACATCCAATTCATCCTGTGTGCTCCGGTACAGACGCCGCCACAGCCAGTAGCCCACCAGCAACAGCAAAGTGACGCCTGCCATGAAGCTTATGAACAAACCTAGTTTGAACGACAACGGCGTATATTTGAAACGCACGGAATGCTGGCCAGGCCCCAGAGCTACGGCGCGGAAAGTGCCATTCGCCCGATAGAGAGGTATCTCTTGTTCCATCTGACCAGGCTGGGTATCATAGGCTTTCCAACCGGGGAACCAGTTGTCTGTCAGCACCAAGTAGCCATTGTCTGGCAGGTTCACCTCGATTATTACTTCGTTCAAGCCATAAGTGGTAATAGTAGCTGGCATCCAACCGCTGCCTTCGCTGCTGAAGGCGCCTCCTAATGGCTCCTCTTCCAGGATCACCGTCTGTCGTGGGTTGAATTGCTGCAAGACTTGTCTGCGCGCCCCTGCATTAGGGATGACCTGAGCCTGATAGACCACAAAAGCACGCGGCAGATAATCCTCATTGCGGTAGACGCGCACCTCATTGTCGTAGACGAGCGTGTAGTTCGGCCGGTCAATGGTAGCTGTTGTGACTACATATTTGACGTTCAGCAGGTCCAGCAGAGGAGAATCCAGAGCATGTTCCGTGCCCAGCGGCGCAATGCGGTTGTAGAGCAACTCTCCTTGTGGCTCGATTAGTTGCATGTAATCTACATACTGCTGCATAATGATCGAGTCATAACCGCGCACATCGGACAAATCGTAAAACATGCCCGCATTAGCATTCAAGGTCTTTTCGCCGGGCGCATTGAGTGTGGTAAAGCGCCATAATTCCTTGTCTTGGCGAAGAAAGGTCACGACTGGTGGAGTAAACTCGAGGATAGCCGGGTCTGCGGCAGGGTTAAAGGGCATACCGATGGTGAACAGCTCAGCCAGGATGACCACAAGCGCTAGCAATGGCCACAATGGGATTCGCCCTATGCACAAACGGGTCGCGCTCACTATCAGAGTCAGGCCAGCACCAGATAATGCCAGGAAAAAGATCAGGAAATTGCGAAACTGGTAAGAGTAAAATGCGCGTCCATCGGCAAAGGCTTCGGGAGCCTGTGCTAGAGAAAGCATAACCCGCTCTGCCAGTGCGATCACTGGTTGGGGGAAACGCAGGCTAATTGCCAGTGCGCTCAGTCCTAATACCCCTAAAATGAGCGCAAGCGCGCCAAGGATGCGGACGAAACGAAGCCTACTACCAGGGAACGCGCTGGCTAGCCACGACGCCCCATAACCAGCGAGGATAGCCATGCTCAAAGTATAAGGGAATATCCAGCGGAATGGCGAGTGGAGTTGTTTGATGCCCGGCAACAGATAGTAGAGCACGGCATACAAGGGCGTGCCAAAGACAAAGCACAGTGAGACAACCGCTAGCGTCAGAAAGATCCAGACGTACCTCGTCCTCGACTTCCACACGGCAACCAGAGCCAGCAACAATGGCAGGACACCGACATAGCTGCCACCTTCTACATAGTTTTTCACATCCCAGTAGATGGTGCGAATGGGTTCACCCCGTGCATTGCGCAACGCGGTCACCGTCTGCCAAGTGAAGACATCCATGTAACTATGATGAGCCGGATTGCCAAAGAAATCGGGGATCAAGAAAGCGATCAACCGCCGCCAAGGATAGGCCCATCCGATGATCTGTTGGTAGGTAGCCGATTCCTGGCGAAAGTTCTGCGTAACCACCTCGTACAATGGCACGACCTGGATCGCCGCCAAGCCAACGCCAATCGCGACAATAAGCACGACGCCTGCCGCGAGTTTGCCTACCTGCATGCCATTGCGCGTCTGCCACCATAGCATAGCCAGACGGCAAAGGGCATAGAAAGCGGTCACCAACACCACGTAGTAGGCAATCTCCACATGGCCAGCCAGGAACATCAAGCCCATGGCCAGCGCTCCCAGAGCAATCCATGGGATATAGGCTACCGGTTTGGGGTTTTGCCCTGCTACTTGTATCTCCTGGGTCTGAATCAACCGTTCCACGATGGCCAACAGCAGAGGCAGCCAGGAAGCAGCTGCAATGATCATGGGATGAACGACACTGACGATCATGAAACCGCTGAACGGGAAAACGATCGCAGCGACTACGCTGCCTATCCGCTCCAGCCCAATGGTGCGGGTATAGAAGTACATGAACCCGCCTGCCAAGAGCAGCTGCAGGACGATGAAATATCCATACGCCTTCACCAATGGCAAGACATAGAACAGCGCGCTCAACGGATACAGTGCCGAATGTTGTCCTGCCGCCAGGAATGGCTGACCCGACAGGATGTACGGATTCCACAGGGGGAGCTGCCTGTTCTTCAGCGCCTGGACGATAAAGCGCTTCCATACATAGTTTTCCAGGATGAGGTCGCTGAGCAACTCGTTATGTGGGATGTCAATCTGGAACTGCGCGGCAAAGCTCTGCCATGGTGGGAAAGCGAACAGGTTATCCAATGGCAAGAGTGTCTTGCCGCCCAGGATTACCGGCCAGAAGAAGATGACCAGCAGAACCAACAGTCCCAAGATGATGGACAGGTTGATGAGCACATGCTTTCTCGTCAAATAACCAACCGCCTTTCGCGTAACTGGCTGACGGTGATTATACTGGGAGAATAGGCGGTGGTCAACAAGACACTCGCACCGATAAATTTGCTATATGTGATTAAATTATTTATGTAAAATGATAGTCAGCGCTCACTCCTCTGCGTGTAAAAGTTGGCTTTGCGTTCCGTGCGCCCGGTAACCGGGCCTAGGTACAGAGGTGTTTTTACACTGTGAATTCCTTTCTGTATGACCTGCAATAGAAAGGCCTAATGATTACGTGAATCTCGTTATGCGGAGCAAATGATATTGCGCGCGTAGCGGGGTAATATGATGTTTAGCCTTTGCAAATTCACCGATCTTCGTTCGCCTCACTCAATACCCTCCGCGCCTCCTCCACATCCTTCGCACGCACCAGGATGCGCACTTCGCCAATGCCGTCCACGGTGAGGCCGAAGACGAGGCTGGCTGCATCATAGGACAGGATGGCTGGAATGCCTGCTGCCTCCAACTTGGCTTTGATCACGTTTGCCCGCAAGTGCCCTTGTTCTTTGCATACCTCAACCAATTCGCTCGTTTCCTGTCCCCCGGCTATCTCTGCTATCTCCTCTCTAACCCGGAATACCAGCAGCAGACCCGTGCGCAGCGAGACTCGCGCTCTCTCCGCAGTCATGACATTGCTCACCCCACGCGCCGGGCCAAAGCGCAAGGTGTCGTCGCACAACACCCACTCCAGGCCACTGCTGTCGATGCCCACCGCATCCTGACCTAGAGGCAGCAAGGTTACAATATCGCCTGGCCGACCTTGGATTTCCAACTCGTTCCCACCGCGCAGCAGCCAGACTTCAGTATGACCTGCTATAATCTTGGCCTTCTTGCCTTCAAGTCGGGGCATGCCCAGCAAAAAAACATTGGCCAGTGTGTGATCCAAGCGATCGCCAGTGGCAGCGAGGAGCACAATTTCGTCCGCTCCCTGTTCCAAGGCATAGCGAATGGCCAATTCTGTGTCCGTCTCGTCTTTGCGCGCAGGGTGACCTACAAACTGGCACCCGTGCTCCTCCAATCGGATACGAACCTCTAGTGGCAACGAGTCCAGGTCGCCGACGACTACACGAGGTTCAAGCCCCAATTGGAGCGCGACCATTGCTCCCCCGTTTGCAGCGATGACCCAATCGTCAGCACGAGCCAGGCTTCGGTAATTCTCGCCCTCTTCAATACGTCCATTGGCTACAATGATGGCACGCATATCCCCTCCAATATGAAATATCGGCTGGGCGAAACAGGTTACAATACGCGCTCAAGAAAAGCCTGCCTAGCAGTACTGTACCTCAAATGGATTGATTCATCAAGTAGCGGTAGGCAGAGCGTTGGGGCTATCCTGCAAGGCCTCGAGCAATTGCTGTTTGAGCGCTGCAAACTCTGGTGTCAGGGTCATGGCACGCTGACGGGGGCGCGGCAGAGGGATCAACAATTCCTTGCGCACACGCGCAGGACGCGCGGTCAGCACATAGACTTTGTCCGATAGAAAAACCGCTTCCTCGACGTCATGGGTGATGAACAGGATGGTGTAGCGAAAGCGCTGCCATACCTCCAGCAGCCATTCCTGGAGCCCATTGCGCGTGATAGCGTCCAGAGCACCAAATGGCTCATCCAAGAGTAGGATGTCCTTGCGGCACAGGAATGTGCGGAGCAGTGCGGCACGCTGGCGCATGCCGCCCGAGAGTGAGGCGGGGTAGCTATCGCCAAAGCCATCCAAGCCAAAGAGGGGCAAGAGATCGCTTGCCTCGCGCCGGGCTTTTGCTACATCCTCACCATGTATCTCTGGCCCCAGGATGACATTATCGAGCACCTTTCGCCAGGGCAGCAGCAAATCGCGTTGCGGCATATAGCCCACTGCTCCCAGGCGCTGCCTGACTGCCACACCATCGAAGAAAATTTCACCGCGGTCTGGCTGCTGCAAGCCACAAATAATACTGAACAAGGTGCTCTTACCACAGCCACTGGGACCAATAATGGTCACGAAGGTGCCAGTGGACGCGCAAAGGCTCACTCCAGCCAATACCTCTGTAGGCTGTCCGTCCACCTGATACGCCTTGTAAATATCGCGTATCTCTACTTTGCAGGTCATCTCATCGTTCACGGAATATCGCTCTTTTCTTCAGGATAGGGCAAAGCCCGATGGCAAAACCACAGGCACGTATGCTATCTCTTGCTGACGCTTCGCTCAGACCACCAGTCCGCACTTGGGCTGGACTGTAGCCCAGCCCAAGTGGGTTAACAAGCCGTGTTTGTCACGGTAAAAAGTCGTTGGTAAAGGCTTTCTGCGGGTCAATGGGCTTGGCGATGAGATTATTCTCGTACATGAACTGGGCAAAGTTCTGCCAGATTTCGAGTTTTTGCACGCCCCAGCGCGGTGCATCGTCCTGATAGCGCGGGCTGAGCCATTTTTGGCTGCGCCGGGCTAGGTCAGGATCGGTCTCCGGTGAGGCTTTCAGCAGGATTTCAGCCGATTCCTCTGGGTGGGCGATGGCATACTCGTAGCCGCGCGCAGTTGCCCTTATGAACCGCCGCACCAAATCCGGTTTGTTGGCAATAGTAGTCTCCCCGGCGATGATCAACGGTGTGTAGTAATCCGGCACACAGCTGCCATACAAAGGCAGGAAATTCAACTGGATTCCCTTGATCTCTGCTTGCACGCCATCCCAAGCCATGAAAATCCACGCCAGGTCAACCCGCTTGCCAATCAAAGCAGGGAAGGCATCAAAGCCTACGTCAATGAATTCAACTTTGTTAATGTCGCCGCCATCGCAAGCCATCAACTGACCTAGGATGGGACGCTCGATGGGCAAGCCATACGAAGCGTAGCGCTTGCCTTCGATATCCTTTGCCCTCTGGATGCCTGTTTCGGCCAATGAGGCAAAGGCAGATGTGTTGTGCTGGATGATCGCAGCCAGCGACACAACCGGGATGTCATTGGAGCGGGCGATGGTCACCTCTTCCTGGAAACTGACCCCAAATTCCGTATTGCCATAAGCGACCTGCTTGAGCGCAGCAGCAGGGTCGGAAGGAATTTGGATTTCCAGGTCAATTCCCTCCTCGGCATACCAGCCCTTCTCCAGAGCCACGTAAAAACCTGTGTGATTGGTATTGGGTACCCAGTCGAGGGACAGGACTGCTTTGATTGGCTTCGTCGCCGTGGGTTGTGGAGCTGGTTGTGCTCCGGCACAGCCAACGACCATTCCCACGATGAGCAAGATCGCCGTCATGTGCACCCATCTCGTCAACATACTCACCCTCCCTTTGAGTAAATTTCAGTAGCCGGTTGATTAAACCTTGCTTTTGACACTCAAGTGCTTACTACGAACTTTTTCTACTCGGAGTTACATTCATGCCTGCATCTCTTCCCAACGTTCCGCACGCGCGGATGTATAGTACCAGGGCAGAGCCAAACGCTCGATCATCGCTACTGCCAAGAAAAGCAGAATGCTGAGCAAAGAGCTAATGGCAATGGCAACAAAAACCCAATCCGTACGGAAAGAATTGGAAGCACGCAACATGAACACACCCAAGCCTTTGCTGGCGCCTACCCATTCGCCAATGATGGCGCCGATCACGCTGTAGGTGATAGCGATCTTGATACCAGAGAATACCGCGGGCAAAGCTCCAGGCACGCGTACTTTCAAAAACACTTGCCGACGTGTAGCACCCATAGCTTGCAACAGTGCCAGCAACTCCGGATCAGCCGAGCGCAGACCATCGGCTGTAGTCACGACAATGGGGAAAAAGCACACTAGAGCAACGACAATGATTTTAGGCCAGATGGTGTAACCCAGCCAGATGACCAGCAGTGGTGCAATGGCCATGATCGGGACGGTCTGTGTCACCACCAGTAGTGGGTACAACGCACGACGGAGGAAGGCAGAGAGGTCAATGGCTAGGGCTAGGAGCAACCCACCGACCAGTGCAAGAGCAAAGCCCAGCAACGTTTCTCGCAACGTTTGCTGTATATGGTCGCTGAGCAAACCCTGCGCTTGCACACCTGCCTGAACAATGCGCACTGGCGAGGGCAACAAGTATGCCTCGATGCGCCACAGCCAGGTAGCACATTGCCATACCACTAAGAACAGTGCGATCAAGATCGTTGGCGGAAGGTACTCCTGAAAAGCCTGTGTAAAAAGCCGTTTGAACCCTTTAGGCATGGTCTATCTTCTCCTTTTGCGATGGCAAGTGCGGACAGGCATTGGATACGGTAGCAACCATCACAGTCGCTCCATGTTGGCTTGCAGCGTGGAAAGCACTGCGCAATGCCGCAAACAGTGCTTCTTCTTCACCCTGCACCAGCGTGCTCATCGGCCCGGGCTCGTAGTGCAGCCCGTGCTCCTGAAACACCTGCCACACTGCCTCGATGGCAGGAGAAAGATCAGGCTGACCAAGCGGATAGATGCTTACTTGTGCACTGGTGCTCATTTCATCACCCTCCCCACTAGCAAGGCGCCAAATGGTCGGAATAGAGCACGCCCTATTCTTTCCAAACCCCAAGCTCGGCTCAACCCGGCACCATGCGGACCGATAAAAACAGAACTGCTCCAGGTCACCACACCCAACCCACTCAGCAACTTAACGAACTCCCAGGGATAGAAAAAATGCGCGTGGGAGAATGGTGTCTCCTGTTTCCTGCTCTCTCGTCGGCGCGCCCACGCCCAAGGACTGAGCGCATTGAGCACTCCCACGACCAGTCGTCCACCGGGTCGCACTGCCCGCCACATCTCGCGGATGGCCCGCTCCGGGAGAGCCACAAACTCCAGTGCCGTGACGGAAAGCACCAAATCGAATGATTCTGACGCCAGTGGCAATGCCGCTGCGTCCCCCCGAACAAGATGCACATCAACGCCTTTGCCCTTTGCCACGCCCAGCATTGGCGCTGACAGATCCACGCCTACCACGATCAATCCGCAAGAGGCCAAATCAACCGCAAAATGTCCTGTGCCCGTGCCAACGTCCAACGCACGTTGTCCGCTTTGTAGCCCGGCAAGACGATAGAGCAGATCCTTCTCCAGTTCGTCTACGGTCTGCCCGAGCGGAACCTCAAACCACGAATCGTAAAGCGAAGCCACGTTGTCAAAAGCGTGCTCTGATGGCGGCCTTGATATTGGTTGCATGCTACTCACTTGCTCTGAGCCTCCATAAAACAATACCGCTGACCCAGACAAGGCCAGCGGCATGACAGCACAGATAATCCCTCCCTACGCTAGCATTACCTAGGTCAGGTTCAAGGGGTCGATGGCTTACGGCCATCCTCTCAGCCCGGCTCACCGAGCTCCCCACGGCGTTCACATTTATTCCGTTGCAGTTATAATTATATCATAAAGAAAAGAGAATGTCAAACGATGCGTGCGCTTGTGTTCTCGACGTCTGAAAGTTATGTGGCTGCACAATCGAGCATTCCATTGCATTCTCTATAGCCAGAGCGGCTAGTTTGTACTCTGAGGTCAAGATACTACGTGGTTGTGGGACTTGCGGCATATGGTTCCCAGAAGCCAATATCATAAAGAATAATGAAGACGCCTGAGAAAAGCCGTATTGCATCCAAGCGCCCCCAGAGATCAAGAGGATGAGCAACATGAATACACGAGGAGAGAAACTTGAGCCGAGTTTATATCGCCAAGTGCCCAAGCTATGATCAGCAAGCGGTCGAGACTGCACTACATGAGAGCCTGCAGGCATTCCCAGAAGCAACGAAACGGATCAAGCCAGGCCATAAAGTCGTGCTGAAGGCTAACCTGCTGCAAGCCAAACCGCCAGAAAAGGCGATCACAACGCATCCAGCGCTTGTGGTAGCAGTTGCGAAATGGGTGCGAAAGCTCGGCGCAATACCTATTATTGCCGATAGCCCTGGACCAGGCACCCTGTTTAATCCTCGCGCGTTGCGCCATGTGTACCAAATTACCGGCATGGCCGCTGCTGCAGAAGAGGGAGACGCCATCCTCAACTATGATGTGCGCACAGTGCAAGTGGCTTACCCAGAGGGCCGTGCGGCCAAGACCCTGGATGCAATCAAGATGGCGGTGGAAGCGGATGCCATTATCTCCCTACCCAAGCTCAAGACTCACGATTTGACTCTGTTCACTGGGGCAATCAAAAACCTCTTTGGCACCGTGCCTGGCATTGTCAAATCAAGCTATCATGCCCGCTTCCCCTCGGTGGACCAATTCGCCGCCATGCTGGTAGACATTCTCAGCTATTACAAACCGGTCCTGACGATTATGGATGCTGTAGTGGGCATGGAAGGAGATGGGCCCTCTGCGGGGACACCACGCCACATCGGCTTAATACTGACAAGCACGGACGGAGTGGCTTTGGATGTCGTGGCCACCGCCATCGTAGGCATACCACCTCGCAGTGTGCCCCCTATTGCTGCAGCAATGCGCAGGGGACTTACTACGGGGCATCTTGAGGATATCGAGGTACTAGGAAATCCCATCGAGGCAGTGAAAGTATCTGGGTTCAGGCTCCCTCGTACTAGCGGCCAAAATATGCGCATGATTCCCAGTTTTGTGCCTGCTTGGATCACGGACCAGATGCTGGCCAAGCCACAGGCCGGGCCAAAATGTACTGCTTGTGGCACTTGCGTCGAAAACTGCCCTGTAAAGGCGATCACTATTGTGGACAGAAGGGCGCGGATGGACCTCGACCACTGTATTCGCTGCTACTGCTGCCATGAACTATGCCCTGAGAATGCAGTCGAACTGCACCTGCCTCCATTGGCTAGGCTCATTAACCGGTTCTTCAGTGCTTAAACCCGATGGGGCGCTCCTCACCAAATCCATGTTCGGGGGTCTTGATCTCCCCGAACTGCGCTTCGTATTTGGCCAAGTTATCCCCTAACGCACGATGCAGCAGCTTGGCGTTCATGGGCGTCATGATCACCCGTGCATAGATTTTGGCTTTGGGCACATTCGGCAGTACGCGGGCAAAGTCAATTACGAGTTCCGATGGGGAGTGGGTGATCATGGCGAAATTCGCGTAAACAGCCTCTAGTTCTGCTGGCAGTTCAATGCTGATTTGCATTGGCTGTGGTGGTGTTTTTTCTCTGTTCATGTTGCTCTCCTATTCTTGATTCCCACTATGGTTGTGGACGAAATTCCACCCACACGAGCTTGCTCCAATCGGCTTTCACCGGCAGAGGGATGGTGGGCAAATCAACCAGCGTGACTGTGTAGGTAACCGGGTTGCCCAAGCCATCAAAAGCAAAGATGCCGTCCTCGTTCGTGGTAGCAGGAGGCGCAGACCAGTCCCAAGCAGATAGGCCAACCTTGACGCCAGCGACGGGTCCACCCTCTGCATTCAGCACTCGCCCTCGGATCATCATTGCTGTTTGCAGGCCAACGTCCTCGATCTTGACCACCTTGCCTACGAATGTCCCACGAGGAGGAGGTGTGCTAGTTGGTAGAGAGGCAACGGCACAGGACTGTGCTGCCTCTTCTCGCTCCGCTTTCAGTTCCTCACTGAAGCTCATCGCCAGGGCACGATCATATTGTTCTCGAGCTGCACACCATTCACCTTTCGCAGATAAGGTCTTGGCATAGGATACATACGCATCGTACAACCGCTGCCGCGTGTCTTTATAATCAGGTTGCAGTTGGTAGAGCGCGTAAAAAACCTCAATTGCCTCCTGCCAATTGGCCCCCCAATAGCCTAGACCAACAAGGTAAAGAGAGGCCAAGGTCTTCTGCTCGCGGATTGCCTGCTCTGCGGGACGCAATTCAAGCGCACGGTCAAAATAACGAATTGCCTCTTCCAGACGGTTTTCTTCCACGAATTTCAATCCCACCTTGTAATAGGCTTCGACCAACAGCATAGAGACCTGTTCTCGTTCATATTCAGGATCGAGAGCCTGGACTTGTTCTAGCTTGGCGATAACACCCTCCCAATTGCCCTTGTTGTAAAGCTCACGAGCCTCGTTGTACAGCAATACAGCTGTTTGATAACGCAAAGCTGAGGTAGGCGTGGGTCGCTTGCTCAGCAAGGCTTCTACCTCGGCCAATTTGGCTTCTGCATCGCTATTCTTGGGGTCGAGTTGCAAGGTCAGAGCGAATTCTGCCCGAGCAAGTTCGTAGTTCTCAGCAATGAAATATTCTAGCCCTTTGTGATAATGCTCCGAGGCAGCGGCACGGTTCAAGCGTGTACGCTCCTGTATCCCTTGATAGACACCAAAAAGCCCTATACCTAGGATCAGCAGGATAGCGCAACCTGCCAGCATGCCCGCGATCATGGCCCAACCACAGCCTCTTGGCCGCGGTTCAGGCTCTGTGAGCTCTGCCTCTTCAGGGATTGTCTCCTGCTCTTCTGAAGCCCTAACCTCAGTCGCCAGATAATGCCCACAGTTGGGGCAAACCAGCGCATCGCCTTCTACTTTAGCCCCACATTGGTTGCAATACATGAAATTGCCTCCACATCTAAAATGTACTCGTAAATTCTAGCAGGGTTGCTCCGCCCTGATCGTGCAATTGTACACTCAATTTACCAGGCAAATTTGCGTCTGCAGGAAGAGGCACCTCGAGTAGAAGTGGCCTCTCTGGAGCAAGCTGTACTGCTTTCTCGTAAAACACTTGCTCGTTCCACCTCAACAGCAACTGCCCCAACCGTGCCTTGCTAACCGCAATCCCTACGTGCACCTGGTTGCCTTGCACGCTGACCTTGCCCACGGCTTCTGCACTGGCCTGATCCAGACCGCCGATGTAACTGAATGGCAGCCAGATTTCACTCCAACTAATAGCCTGGCCTGCTCCAACGAGCACGTCATCCTCCGGCCAGAAGGTTTTGCAAGGGCCGGCCCACATCTCAAAGTATTCCGACCCATCATCCGTATACTCCCCATGAGCGGGAAAATCTTTGCCAAATGCAAAAAGCTTCAGCCCGGGTACGGCTTGGGCAGCGAATATCCGCACAATGCCTAGATCCGTATCATGGTTATAAGCACCTGCATAGCCTTGCTGTATATCTGGAACAAAGACGCCCAGCCAGTTGTGCCAGTTCCTGTAAAAGGAAAAATCTCGCCCATCGTAGATAGGCCAGGGCATTATCTGGTGCTCACCGGGCAGCGCGTTGTCGCCAGTGCTGTGCACGATCACGTGCTCGGTGGGATAGATGAATTCCGTGTTCGGTGATACACTCGCCGAACCCAAGGTCAACGCAGCATTGAGCCAGAACTGACAGGCAATCGGTTGAGAAGTCGGATTCACTAAGCGCGGTTCAACCACAAAGTAAGCGCGATCAGTGGGCAGTGTGACCCGGATCTCAGCACGTAGTCGGTCATTTTCATTGTAATCACGCAGGAGTATAGAAGCGCCATCGCTTCGCCGCTCGACACGATAGGTCCAGGGCAGTCCCCATTCGTAACCATGCTCGTGCACAGGCAGAGCCCATTCCATGCCACCGACGGCTAGCCACCAATTCTCAGCGCGGCTGAGCGGTCCCCAGTAGGATGGCTTCAGGACTGCATTCTCGTAGAAAACCTTTTTCCCAGTAGGCTTGAAAACGCATTGATAAAGCCGTCCGCCTAGTTCTGGCAGGAAGGTCAACCTCAGATATGGGTTCTCCAAAACAATGGCGGTAAAAGCTCGTGGTTGCGGCTGTGGATTTGACGCTTCATATGCAGCACGATCCAACCAGACGACCTTGAAGTTGTAGCGAATATCCAGCTTCTCTTTCAAGTAAGGCTCATAAGGGTAAGCAGGTAGAGTGATTTTAGTCTCGTACACTTTCACTTCCGGCTGCACAGTAACAACCTCTCGCGGGGTGGGAGATGGCAATGGCGTTGGTACAGCGTGAACCTGGACGGTGCTTGTAGCACGTCCCACATTGCCAGCCATGTCTCGCGCCTCGATCTCAACCATATAAAAGCCAACAGCAGCATCCTTGGTGTCCCAAACATAATCCAGAAGTTCGTCATTCGCCTCAGTTATCAGATTCCTACCAATAGAGAGGCGTAGGATAGCCACAGCTTCGTTATCCGAGGCCTGGGCACGGATATGCACAGGCTGTCCAACTTGCACAGAAGTTGTCACCAGATCGAATCCCACCACAGGTGGAACGACATCACGTAGCGCAGCGCTAATGTGCAACTCCTGCCCTGGTATAGGCGAAACCTCGCGCTGCAAGATCTCGTAACCATCGTGCTGGATGAGGAGGGTGTATTGCCCTGCTAAAACATCCAGTTTCAATGGAGTACAGCCCTTCTGCTCACCATTGAGATAAACCTTCGAGCCAACTGGCAACACTTCGACATGTAGATGGGCCAGAGCGGGCGTGGCAGAAGGGACAGGTGTTGGATTGAGAGAAGGTGATTTACAAGCCATAATGGCATACAACAGCCATAATGCTGCTATACAAAATACCAAAATGCCCCACCGCAGCTCAGTTCTGGACCGATAACCCGTAACCCATTTCATCTGTTGACCGTCATTATACTTGGATTAGGGAAACATGACAAGATTTAGCAGGTACACGAAGCCTTTGTACTGCGTTCCCCTTCACAACCAAGAAGCAAGCACATGACTGTTGGCTTTTCGTCAACTTCGATGCTATAATGGACAGTACGTTTATCACACGAGGTGCTCCAGCATGGGCAGTGGGTCCGCTGCAGGTCGAACCCTGTGGTTGCAAAAAAGAATCGTGCCCGTCTTGGCCACATTGGCTCTGGCGCTGCTCGCGTTTTGGATCTGGAAGCAGCGCGTTATTCTCTCCTTTCCGACTTTAATCCCCGCTGCTCCCGCCGAAGCACTACAGCGCTGGGTGCCACTCAGCAGCCCCTTCGATGGCAAAATCAACGCCTTGTTAGTCGAGGACCCCAACGGCGTGCGCCTGCTCTATGCCGCTACCGATGGCGGCGTATTCAAAAGCGATGATCAGGGCAAGACATGGACTGCCTGCAACAATGGTCTGAATGAACGCCTCATCCGTGCCTTGGCCATTGACCCGGATGATCCGCGTATACTCTATGCCGGCACCTGGAATGGCAAAGTCTATGTCAGCATGGATGGGGGGACAAACTGGAAGCAATGCAGTCAGTACAGTGAAAGCGCGGATCAATTGCCCCCTTACGAAATCCGGTCTCTGTATGTGCACACCTTCAACCCTCAAAAACTGTATGCCGCTGTCCAAACGGGCGTCTTTACCAGCCCTGACCGTGGTCTGAACTGGTACCCCGCCGGTGATTTTACCAGCACCTTGCAATGTATGGCGATGCATCCAGAACAGCCAGATACCCTTTATGTAGGTACTTCTGCGTATGGCATCTACAAGAGCCGCGTTGTCAGTGGGGAACTACGGTGGGACCCCTTGCCATTCAACGATCCTGACGACGTTTCTGAACTGGCCATAGTGCCTCGGACACCAAACACTGTCTATGCCATCTCTAAGGGAAAGGTTTGGAAGACCGAAGAGGCAGGGCTCTTCTGGAGATATGTGGACTCGTACCGCGAACCCCCTGTAGCACGTTGCCTGGCCGTCAATCCCAGGAATCCACAGGAGGTCTATGTCGGAGGACAGGATGGCATATACAAGAGCGTGGACGGCCGCAAGACTTGGTTCAAAAGCAATACAGGACTACAGGGATCTGATGGGCAACCGGTAGATGTACACATCATCGTGGTAGACCCAATCGTGACCAGCACCATTTATGCCTGCTCGGGCAACACGCTGTTTGTCAGCAGCGACTCAGGAGAAACCTGGGCATGGAGTTCAAGCATAACAGCCAGCAACGAAGCCAGCATCCTGGCATTGAAAGCGGATCCTAAGGATGGACGCACCTTCTATGCCAGTGTAGCAGGTGGAGGGTTGTACAAAACCACTAATGGTGGTGATGAATGGCAGCATATCGGAGAAATAGATCCGTTTGCACTCATTCGCTCTTTCTCGCAAATAACAGCCATAGAAGTAGACCCGCTTGACACCAAGACTGTATATATAGGCGTATCTGAAGGCTTGGTGTTCAGAAGCACGGATAGTGGGATGACCTGGATGCCAACAGGGATGGTCACCGAAGCTCTCATCAATGCTCTTGTAGTTGATCCAGAACACACTACGCGCATTTACGCTGGCACGCAGGGAAAAGGCCTTTACCGCTCCGATGATGGAGGCATGACCTGGGTGCATAAGAGCCAGGGTATCATCGGCAGCAATGTACAACGCATTGTACTTGATCCAAGAGGAGCGCAAACGATCGTTTATGCTGTCACAGAAGAGGGCGCATTCAAAAGCAACGACAACGGAGAAAGCTGGCGACAGTGGTTGTTGGGTGTATCTGATATCGCTCCACCTATCAAAGGCAGCGTGCAACTATTGGCTGTGACCCAAGTCGAGGTAAGCGAAGCCCAGGGGGAGGGTCGCAACGAGGCCATCTTAGTACCACAGAATTATGTAGCTCCGAGTGCAGAACTGACACAATTGACTGTAAGCCAGGCCATGCCACCCTTTGTCTATGCCTTGGTCAAGCACAAGGGTGTACTGTTGAGCGAAGATGGCGGTAAATCTTGGAGACCGCTGGGCTCGGGATTGGAAGGGCGTGAATTGCGCGCATTAGCACTGAGCCCCGATGACACTAATCTCATCCTGGTTGGCACGGATAAAGGCATCTATCGCTATCAGCAGGGGGTAGGTAGCGAATAAGAAAGGCGTTCGCAGGCCAGAGATCTAAAAACTCTACGCTGCGAACGCCTTTTGTTCAGAACATCGCGCAGTAAATAAGGGACGGCTAAATCACGACGCAAAACACTCTCAATCTGCTACTTCCCCTGCTCTGCCAGTTTTTTCTTTTCTTCCTCGACCAGCATGCGGCGTAGCACCTTGCCCACCATCGTCTTGGGCAGCTCTGTGCGGAATTCCACCGCAGTCGGCACCTTGTACTTGGCCATATTGGCACGACAGAATTCAATGATCTCCTCCGCTGTGGCCGTCTCCCCTTCCTTCAGCACAATGTAGGCCTTCACCGTCTCGCCGCGATACGGATCAGGAATGCCTGCCACCACTGCCTCTTTTACCTTAGGATGCTGGTAGAGCACTTCCTCCACATCCCGCGGATAGATATTGAACCCACCAGCGATGATCATGTCCTTCTTGCGGTCCACGATCTGGAAGTAGCCTTCCTCATCCATCCTGGCTATGTCCCCTGTGTACAACCAGCCATTGCGCAGGGCAAGCGCTGTCTCCTCCGGCATGTTCCAGTAGCCTTTCATCACTTGTGGCCCACGCACGATCAGTTCCCCTATCTCACCTGGCGGCAACTCCTTGGTGCCCGTCTCCAAATCCACGATCTTGGCATCTGTATCGGGCCATGGCAGGCCGATGGTGCCGATCTTGTTCTTGCCGTAGATTGGGTTGGCATGAGTCACCGGTGAAGCCTCGCTCAGACCATAGCCCTCTACCAATCGAGCACCGGTCAATTCCTGGAACTTGGTCTGCACCTCCACCGGCAGTCCTGCCGCGCCACTGATGCAGGCGCGGATGGACTTGACATTGTACTTCTGGAGATCGGGGAAGTTGTTGAACGCCACGTACATGGTGGGCACACCAGGGAAGAGAGTTGGGTGGTGCTTGTTGATGTTCTGCATAAGCGTCGGGATGTCGCGTGGATTGGGGATGAGCAGCAGGGCTGCTGCTGCATAGATGCCCAGGTTCATACAGGTGGTCATGCCATAGCTATGATAAAGTGGCAGCGCAGTCAGAATGACTTCCTTCGTTTCCTGAATGTCATGAAGCCAGTGCCTACACATGACAGCGTTGGACATGATGTTCGCATGGCTGAGTTCGGCTCCCTTGGGCACGCCCGTGGTACCCCCTGTGTACAGAAGACACGCGGTATCGCTGGGCTTGACCTCTACCGGCGTAGGCTTGGCGGGCGCCTTGCTGAGCAAATCCTGAAGCCAGTAGGTATTGGCATCGCCTGAGATGTCCTGCCGATCCCCCTCGTGCTTCTCCTTGGCCAACGTGAAGAGCAGCTTGATCAGCGGTGGGAAGTACTCCTTGATATTAGTCACAATAACATGCTTCAGCGCAGTACGAGCACGCACCTGCTTGACGATGGGATAGAAGCGGCTCATCACCAGCATCGTCTCCGCTCCCGAATCCTTGAGTTGGTGCTCTACCTCGCGCGCGGCATAGAGCGGGTTGAACGAGACAACGATGGCTCCAGCTTTGAGTGCGCCGTAGTACCCGATGATGAACTGGGGACAGTTGGCCAAATAGATGCCCACGCGGTCGCCCTTCTTGACCCCCAGTTGTTGCAGGGCAGCGGCAAAGCGGTCGGCCAGGGCATTGAGCTGCGCGTAGGTCAACTTGGCGTCCATGAAGATGGTAGCAGTAGCATTAGGGTACTTGCGCGCAGATTCTTCCAGGTTGGTATGCAGCGGACGCTCGGGGTACTTGATCGTGTGCGGGACTTGAGGCTCGTAATTCTTCAACCAGGGCTTCTCCATTGTTTCCACTCCCTCCTTTGGGTTAATAGTGTGCCATACATACAAGCGGCTTCCATAGTATACCATGACTTGTGCAAATGCGTCAAAAATGCAAATCGCTCTTTGGATACCTAATATATTGACCGTATAATTTGTATGCTAGAATTTTGATTAGGAGGTGTGACCTGTTCGCACGTCAAGAACTAGAAGAAATCGAGTTACAGCGTTTGGCTTCTTATGCAGTCAAAAGCCGTGAATCGCGTGGGCGGGCCTATCCCGAACCGGAACATCCTTACCGTACTGCGTTTCAACGCGACCGCGATCGCATTATTCACACCACAGCGTTCCGGCGGCTTGAATACAAAACGCAAGTTTTCGTCAACTATGAGGGGGATTACTACCGCACGCGGCTGACCCATAGCATCGAGACAGCTCAGATCGCACGGACGATGGCCCGTGCATTGGGAGCCAACGAAGACTTGGCCGAGGCGATCTCCCTCGCACATGATCTAGGACATACCCCTTTCGGACACTCAGGCGAGGTGGCTCTGAATGAGGTGATGAAAGAATACGGTGGGTTTAATCACACTGATCAGAGCGTGCGCATCGTAGAGAAACTCGAACGGCGCTATCCAGATTTCCCTGGTTTAAACCTGACTTGGGAAGTACGCGAGGGAATTGTGAAGCACACCACCGAATACGACGTCGCCGAAGCCGTAGAATACGAGCCGGATAAACGAGCAACTTTAGAGGGCCAACTGGTCAATGCTGCGGATGAAATTGCCTACACCACCCATGATCTTGACGATGGCCTGCGCTCCGAGTTGCTCCAAGTGAGCGATTTGCACGATATACAATTGTGGAGGGAGGCTCTTGAGGCATTAAGCATCCAGGAATCCCCCTTCACTGAGATGGATCGTCGTCGGGTTATTCGCTACCTGATCAATCTGGAAGTAACCGATGTCATCCAGACCGTAGAGCGTAAACTAAGGGACCTGGGCATCAAGTCACCTGAAGATGTACGCCGTGCCCCTTACAACCTAGTGGGTTTTTCCGCAGAGATGCAAAGTAGGAATCGCCAGTTGAAGGATTTTTTGTTTGCGAATCTGTATTGTCATTATCGAGTAATGCGCATGCAAGTGAAAGCGCAACGCCTGATTTGCCAGCTTTTCGAAGCCTATCTGCACGAACCCCGTCAACTTCCACTGGAAATTCAGGCTAGATTCGCCGATGAGCAACCAGAGCGTGTCATCTGTGACTACATCGCAGGCATGACGGACCGCTTCGCTATTCAGGAATACCGTAAGCTGTTCGATCCCACCGTGCGTGGATAAAAAAGGACGCAAGGGAAAAACCCTGCGTCCTTCGACTGCCAATGCACAGAGCCAAAACTAGGCAATAGCCCCTTTCGCCGAGATTTCCAGTTTAGTTGTTAACCTGGCAAAGACTCCATTGTTCGAGCCACTCTCGTACTCAAGGCCAGTAATCATGGCATCCAGGCGCAGATTTGCGGTTTCGAGAGTTACAACCTGGCCCTCTACTGCGCGGATCAATTCACCTTTGTCGGCAAGCTTCTCTCGCAACGCCTGATCGGCGAAGGCGCGCTCGCTCATTAGCACTTTGGTCACCGTGCGAGAATCCAGTTTGTCAAACAGCCAGACATCAAAGGCAGTGAATCGCATAGGTGCGCCGCTACCTACTTTCTCCATGGCGCTGACCCCACACTCGCCAAGAAACTCACCTGTAACCGACTCGATGCTGTAGGAGACGTCATACTCCTCATCGCCGAGTTTGTATGTGGTCTCAAAGTGCCCAAAAGAGCCCTCTGCTGGCGAGGGTGCCGGGCTGACCTCGCGCTCCACTTCTGGCACTCTGGCTAGAGCCTCGCCTGTATACGGTGATGGGCGTCTGCGTCGCGAGGGTTCTCTTTTTTGTAGCTGTGTCAAAAACAGTAGCGCCCCTACACCGAGAAGGAGTAAAAAGAACAGGATGCCAAAAATGCGCAGAATTTGCCTTCCTGTGGTCGTAGCAGGTTGCACGGGTGTTGGAACAGGAGTAGGAACTGGCGGCAAACCCATACCTGATAAAAGTCCTTGCAGGCGCATGGCCTCCATTGGCTTGCCCGCCTTAACCTGCGCTTGAATTAGATCGCTCAGCATGATGGATAAATCGACATCCTTCTGTCCGGGCCTCTTCAGTGCTTCCAGCCTTGCGCGGGCTACTTCAGCATTACCAGTTAGAGCATACGACTCGGCGATCATTTGCAGGTAGGTTTCCTTGTGGCTCGGCCTCAGATCAGCCGGATCAGCATTCGTCCATTGCACTGGCCAAAGCCACCAGCCCAGCACAACGAGGCCCAGGACGAGGCCTAGGACGAACGCAATGACAACTTCGATAGTGATTTTTTTGCGAATCCAAGCGCTCATATCCTTTTCGGCCATTTTGCACCTCCGGTACAATTATAGCACAACTTGACAGCAAATACAAGCGGCAAATGACGGGCAATTACTGTGCACAGAGTTCCTTGCATGCCTTGCTCAGAACCTCTATTCCATCCTCTTTGAATAGCACCATGTCCTCAATCCGTACCCCACCCCACCCAGTGAGGTAAATGCCAGGCTCTATAGTGCAAACCATGCCCGGCTCCAGAACGGTGGTAGATGTCATGTTGACTCCTGGGCCTTCGTGCACAGCTAATCCTACGCCATGTCCAAGTCCATGCCCAAAATACTCCTTATAACCAGCTTCAGCGATGATGTTACGTGCGATTGCGTCGACTTCCTGCCCTTTCATGCCTGGTCTGGCCTGCTCTTCAGCCGCCAACTGCGCACGCAAGACAACCTGGTACACCTCCTGCAACTTCTGATCTGGTTTGCCAAGGCATATCGTACGGGTTAGGTCAGAGTGGTAGCCATCTACTTTAGCGCCCATGTCCAGGACAATTGGTTCGCCCTCTTGGACGGGCCGGTCCTGAACGACTGCATGTGGTTTGGCCCCATTGGGTCCAGAGCCTACAATAAAGGGAAAGGCAATGCCTTCGGCGCCATGAGTACGCATGTAGGATTCCAGTTCCCAGGCAATTTGCTTCTCAGTCATGCCTGGCTTGACAAAGCCTCGGATATAATCGGATGCCATATCTGCTATACTGACTGCTTTCCTAATTTTCTCCAATTCGCCCTCATCCTTGATCATGCGAATGGTTTCCACCACGTCTTTGGTCGGAACCCATTTGATGCCCCGTGTGGCTCTTCTCCATTCCTGATATTGGGCAAAGGCCACGTGTGTGCTTTCAAATCCCAAGTTTTTCACTGCTCGCGTCTTGAAGAGACGTTTGAGCACTTGAGGCATCTTATCTTCTAGTTTTACGAGCTGGAAATCCGGAGCTTCTTCCGCAACCTGCTCAAAGTAACGAAAATCAGTGAGCAATAGCGCTTCGTCCTGCGTGATTACCAATGCGCCTTCTCCGCCTGTGAAACCACTTAAATAGCGCTGGTTTTCCGGCCTCGTGATAAGGATTGCATCCAATGCCTGTTCCGTGAGAACTCGTCGTAGCTTCGCTAGGCGCATTATTGTCCTCCCTATGTAACAAGATTTAACCATGGATGTTACCATCTGGACTTGCCTTAGCCAATGGATGTGAGCGGAGATATACCTCACGAGCACGGCTCTGGCTGACGTGAGTATAGATCTGTGTTGTGGTCAGAAGAGCATGCCCTAGCAATTCCTGAACTGACCTCAGGTCAGCACCGCCATCCAAGAGATGTGTGGCAAAGGTGTGCCGCAACGTATGAGGCGTGACTCGCTTCTCCAAACCGATCATACGACTATACTTTTTCAGCAAGTTCATAATGCTGCGTGTGGTAAGCCTGCTGCCCAAGCGGTTCAGAAAGAGCGCGGTGCTCGTCTTATCCTGCAGCAGATAGGGCCGACCTCCCTCGAGATATGCTCGCAGCGCTGCTAGAGCTGGCTGTCCAAGGAATACAATACGCTCCTTGGCGCCCTTGCCTAATACCCTCAGTTCGCTTCGCCCCCAATCTATATCATTTATGTTTAGGCCTGCTAATTCGCTGACGCGCAATCCACTGCTGTACAGTACTTCGAGAATAGCACGATCGCGCAACCCCTGTGGGGTGGTCGCATCCGGGGCGCTGAGCAACGCCACCGTCTCTTGCACTGAAAGGGGTACAGGGAGATGCCTGGACATCTTGGGTGAGGACACGGCACGGAATGGGTTGATAGGGACAATGCCCTCTCGCATGAGAAAACGACCAAAAGAGCGCAGTTCCGACAGCCGCCGCACCACACTGGCTTTCGCATAACCTTGGGCATTCAGCCAAGCCAGATAACGCCGCAATACCAGTCGGTCTACATTATCCCAGGTGCGCACTCCCTGTTCCTCTAGAAATGTCAGACATTCCTCAATCTCACGCCGATAATTATCAATGGTGTGAATCGAGGCGTTCTTCTCGGCTATCAAGTAGGTCAGAAAGCGTTCAAGTTCTCTTCTCAGATTCCACCTCGCTCTTGAATACCTGCTGGCAACGCAAGCATTTTGCTTTCCCTTTGCCAGATTCAATGAGCAAACCACCACAGTTTGGGCAAGCCTTTGCCAAAGGACGTTGCCAGATGGTGAACTGGCAAGTAGGGTAGTTGGCACAACCGTAGAAAATGCGCTTTTTGCGAGTCCTTCTCTCCAGCAAATCCCCACCACACTGGGGGCATTTGGCTCCCGTTTTAACTACGTAAGGTCGGGTATTGCGGCACTGAGGAAAATTGCTGCAGGCAATGAATTTTCCGTAGCGTCCTAACTTGACCACCATAGGACTGCCACACTTCTCACAAATTAGCCCTGTTTCTTCAGGGGCTAGGTCTATTTTTTGCATGTTTTGCTCGGCCATCTGCAAAGTGCGCTCAAAAGGTCCGTAGAATTCGCGCAGTACAGCCACCCACTCTCGTTCCCCTGCGGCAATGCGATCGAGGTCTTCCTCCATGTGCGCTGTGAATTGAACATCCACAATATCTGGAAAATGCTCCACCAAGAGGTCATTGACCAGGAACCCCAGTTCCGTAGGTACCAAATGTTTATTCGCCCGATCCACATAACCTCGTTCCTGTATCGTGGACAGTATGGGAGCATAAGTGCTGGGTCGGCCAATGCCATGCTTCTCAAGTTCGCGTATCAGGGAGGCTTCGGTATAACGCGGAGGCGGTTGAGTAAAATGCTGCTCCGGGATCAACCGAAGCAAATCCAGAATCTCGCCAATTTCGAGCCGGGGCAGGGCACCCGCGTCTTCTTCCGCAATCACGCCCTCATCTTTTGCCTCCTCATACACCAGCAGGAAGCCAGGGAAGGCAAGAGTGGAACCGGTGACACGAAAGAGATAAGGCAGCGCATCTAGGAACGATTGAAGAGCATTACCTTCAGGCACAGTCCTCTCTGCTTCCAGATGGCCAGCCTTGATATCCACAGAGGTCACATCATAGATAGCTGGACGCATCTGACTGGCGATGAACCGTTTCCAGATTAGTTGATAAAGGCAATATTGATCTGTATCCAAGTAGTTTTTGATGGCATCTGGCTCACGCCAGACCGAAGTAGGGCGGATGCACTCGTGAGCTTCTTGCGCCTTCACGGCGCGCGTTTTGTAAAAGGGCGGTTTTTCCGGCAAAAAATTGCCGCCAAATTTCTTTTCGATATAAGATCTTGCTTGTCCAACTGCTTCTGGAGCAATATTGGTGGAATCCGTGCGCATGTAGGTAATCAAACCGACGCGCTCGCCCTGACCTAGGTCTACGCCTTCGTAGAGCTGTTGAGCGACGGCCATTGTACGTTTGGCAGTAAAGCCCAAATGGCGGAATGCCTCCTGCTGCAGGCTACTAGTAATGAACGGGGCAGGCGGCTTGCGCTGCCGCTGAAACTTGCGTACATCACCCACAATGTAGAGGGCGCCTTCCAGGTCATCCACAATAGACTGGGCTGCTGGTTCATCCTTGAGGTCAACTTCCTCGCCGCGGATCTTTATCAATTTCGCAATGAAACTGGGTCGCGGCTCAAGTGCGCGCGTCTCCTGCTTGGCTAGTTCTGCCGCAATAGACCAATACTCGACTGGGATGAAAGCCTGTATCTCTCGTTCGCGCTCCACGATTAGGCGTACCGCTACAGACTGCACCCGACCGGCTGAAAGACGGCTGCGCACTTTATGCCACAGTAACGGGCTAATTTTATAGCCTACCAGGCGGTCTAGGATGCGCCGGGCTTGTTGGGCGTTGACCAGATCCATGTCCAGTTTCCGAGGGTGCGCAAATGCTTCCTTAACCGCTGCATCTGTAATCTCATGGAAAACAACGCGGTGGGCAATTTCTTCGGGAATGGCTGCAGCAGCAATCAAATGCCAGGCGATGGCCTCTCCTTCACGGTCGGGGTCAGTGGCCAGGTAGACTTCTCTGGCATGGCTAACCACTTTTTTCAAGCGCTGGACGGTTTCGCGCTTCTCCTTTGGCACGTGATAAGTTGGGGCAAAGTCGTTCTCCACGTCCACGCTCAGACGGGAACGCAGAAGATCCCGTACATGCCCAACTGAAGCCTCAACCTGGTATTCCTTGCCGAGGAATCTGCCCACAGTCCTCGCTTTGGCTGGGGATTCAACGATGACCAACCGACTGTTGCGTTTTCTCTCTGCAGTATCCTCTGCCTTGCGAGTACGGGCTGTACGTGGGGGTGCGGGTATAGCAGCATGGGCTTCCGTACGGCCCATTTTCACTAGAGTAGTGCCGCAGACCGGACATCTGCCGCGTGTTGCTGGGTTCCTTGCCGCGGTATAGATAGGTTCAGGATTTTGCAGAATCCTTTTTTCACGGCATTTCAGGCAGTAGGCGATGACTTCCTGCCCTTCCATTAGGAAATCCCCTTTGGAGAATACACCATCTAGCGTAGTACCCTTCAGTGCGTTATGGCCAGCGGACCAGTCTCAAAGCCGGCCTCTCGTGGGTTGGATAAAGGGAGTTGGGCAAGAGTCACCTCTTTCATGGGCGCTGCAAAGACCTGACCAAAATTCCATATCACTCGCTCGCGCACAAAATGCATCTCAACAGGTTTTCCCAATTCGCGTTGCATGGAGGTAACAGATGCATCCGTCAGTCCGCAGGGCACAATCAGAGCAAAATGTTCCAAGTTAGGAGCCACATTCAAGGCAAAACCGTGATAGGTTACTCCCCGTTCCACCCGTGCACCCAGTGCCGCGATCTTTCTTTCGCCAACCCATACGCCAATAATACCTGTTCGGCGGTAAGCGGATAAGCCAAAGTCGTGTAAAGTGCGAATCAATACATCTTCAAGGGCATGCATGTAATCGGAGACACCCAAGTGATGCGCCTCCAGATGTAGAATCGGATAACCCACCAGTTGCCCTGGGCCATGATAGGTGACATCTCCACCGCGTTCCACCCTGTGTACCACAATGCCTGCCTCGCGCAGTTCATCCGCAGAGGCCAGGATGTGGCTTGGATCGCCGGTGCGACCAAGGGTAATCACAGGCTCGTGCTCGAGCAGTATCAGAATATCGTCAATGCGCCCCTCTTGCCGGGCCTTGACCAAACAATGCTGTAATTCCCATGCACGTTCATAAGGCTCTAAACCCAAATTCAGGACGAGCAAGGGATACGCCACCACCTTCTAGTAGGTAGCAAACAAAACGGAGCATGAAACACTCATTCCTCATCACGAGTATTTCTTACTCAGCGCTCCTCATTCGGCTTCACCAAAATTCGCCTCCACCAACTCTTGGAGGGCTTTCAGGGCTTGTTCCTCATCCTCACCATTTGCTTTGACCGTGATAACAGAGCCCTGGTTCACTCCGAGCGTAAGTATGGAGAGAATGCTCTTAGCATTGGCCTCACGCTCATCTTTTCGCACAAGAATTTCAGACTTGAATTGCTTCGCTGTCTGGACAAACATGGCTGCGGGTCTGGCGTGCAAACCCACTTTGTGTCGAACAACTAATGTGACTTCTTGCATAGTTACCGGTCTTATCTCTCCTCTTGAAACATGCTGCGTACGCAATCACTGGCAGACTACGCATCGTAGAGATTATAGAGGCAATAGGCCTTCTTGACAAATAGCCCAAGGGTGCCAATTATCGCTACCCAAGCGTGATCGAGCTCGTTGGCTATCACACAGAACCTTACTGCAGCAAGGACCCTACAAAGTCTCGCTGACCACGGACAAACTCTGGACCTGTCAATGGACGCTTCCCGGCTAGTTGCACCTCTTCCAGAACAAGCAATCCCTCTCCTGTAACCACGGCTATCTCAGAATTGACTCGTATTACCTTGCCTGGTATCCTTTCGGGATAAGGCGCCAAACAAGGCCGTGCGCGCAGCACTTTGAGTTCTCTCTCTCCCCAGAAAGTAAACGCCCCTGGCCAGGGATAAAAAGCGCGACATTTCCGTGCAATCAACTCCGCAGGCTCGGTCCAGCGAATGTGACCATCCTCCTTACGCAAAAGTTTGCTGTATGTGACTAGACGGTCATCCTGCTTTTGCGGCGTGATCTCGCCTGCCAGCCAGCGGGGCAAGGTATCCAGAATAAGTTGCCCTCCTAGATTCCCTAATCTTTCCGTAAGCGAAGCGGTGGTGTCATCAGGGAGAATCTCTAGTGCTGCCTGACCCAAAATCGGGCCAGTGTCCAAACCCTCATCCATGAGCATAATCGTGACGCCAGTTTGTGCGTCACCAGCCAATATCGCCGCCGGGATGGGTGCTGCCCCACGGTGGCGTGGCAGCAAGGACGCATGTACGTTGATGCAGCCATACGGCGGCAGGGATAGAATCGTGGGGGGCAGGATTTGCCCAAAAGCAGCCACCACAATGGCCGTTGGTGCTAGATCGTGCAATTGTTGGACGAACTCAGGCTGCCGCACCTTAACTGGCTGCAACACCGACAAGTTATGCGCCAGCGCCAGAGCCTTTACTGGAGGGATAATTACCTTTCGGCCACGTCCGCCTTCGCGATCTGGTTGGGTGACCACCGCCACAACCTCATAGTGGCCAATGAGCGCTTCCAGAATCAACTGACCGAAGCGCGGCGTGCCCATGAAGACGATGCGTTCCATGTCAACCTTTCTAGAAAACGGAAACCAGAAGTCATTCTATCACAATACACTGCAAAAGGGAAAAGCAGTCACATGCACACGTAATTGTTCAGATTAGGGCTAGCTGTGGTATACTGAGCACATGACACTGGAAGAAGAAGTCGTTGCCCTCCGTGCTGAGAACAATACTTTGCGCGCACAAGTAGCTGCCTTGCAAGAGGAGCTA